>JADHXS010000013.1 GCA_016782835.1 Phycisphaerae bacterium
TGAAACTCCCATCAGTTCGCAGAAATTCTACAACATCTTAGGAATAATTGCAAGCTTTTTTCAGTAAAAATAACCAAAAAAAGCGGTCCGGACCGTTCCGAACCGCTTTTTTTGGTGTCGTCTTTAAAGGAGGAGGTATTGAAAAATGTAATACCTTGATGAAAAAAAAGTTAGTTCGTATGAAAAAGAGCGTTTTCGCCTATTTATACGCCCCCCGGCCAGGATAGTTTGGAAAAATCATCTTTTTTTCGATTTTTATGAGGTTTTACATTAAAATTATTCCTTTGAGCCCTGAGATTGTTCTTGACCGCCATTTTGCGGGCGGTTGATTTTTCTGTCCAGCGGATTCAGGGCAACCAGAGTAATCAGCCCCAATACAGTTGCGGCAACGGCAATTTCGTATTGCTGCATCCCGCAGGCGACGCCGATTCCTGTTACCAGCCAGATGGTTGCGGCGGTCGTCAGGCCATGGACGTTTAACTGTGAATGAATCAGCGCACCGGCACCGATGAAACCGACGCCGGTAATCACGCCCTGAATAATCCGCGTGGCCGCACTTTCGTCCTGAAAACCCCTGGCAACCAGCACAAACAAAGCCGCCCCCATACAAATCAGGATATTGGTCCGCAACCCGGCCGCTTTTCGATGAAGCTCACGTTCGGCCCCGATCACCCCGCCCAATACAACCGCGACAAGCATTGGAACAAAGGCCCACCAGTCTATCATTTGAAGAATTTGATTAAACTGCATCGCTGCATACTCCGTTTTTACCCAAAAAATATCCCTTATTTTATCGGCTGATTTGTGAAAAAAGCTGAAAATATTATTTGAAAGAAATATCACATCTTATTGATTTTAAAAAACTTATACGTTTTCAACTTGCAGTGAGTTTGCGTTTTTTCAAAAAATTTCTATTTTGGGGCTTGCACTTAGACCGATAGTGAAGGTATACTATATATCATTAATCCGACTGTGTTAATGAGGTATAAATGAGTTATCCCTATTTTCATATTTCAAAAAAGAGCGGATATGCGATTCGGGCCCTGTTTGAGTTGGCGTTACGACCAAGCATCGAACCAGTCAATGTCCGCAGCCTGGCTAAAGCGCAGGACATTCCCATTCGTTTTCTTGAAATCATCCTCAACGAACTCAAACAGGGTGGGTTTGTCCTTTCTGTTCGCGGGAAATCGGGTGGTTACCTGCTTTCCAAGCCCCCAAAAAGCATTATGATCGGGCAGATTATCCAATTCCTCGAGCAAAATCAGGATTTAGACGCCCCCTCGCTTTCAAGGCCGCATCCCGGTGAATTTGTTTTCAATACCTTGATGGACAGTATCAATCAAGCCATCAGTACTGTTTGCAATAATACCAGCCTTAAGGATATGATGGAAATGGACATGAAAAACAGGAATGCTTTTGTGAGTAGTTATATAATTTAAAATTTTTTAACTCGTATTCCCACTAAACGAATAGGAAAATTAGGATATTTATGGAATCACATATTCGAAGTATTTTTAAAGCAATTACCTGGCGAGTCGGGGGAACCATTGTAACCTTCCTGACAGCTTGGATCATTGTCGGGACAGTCGAAATGGCTGCCAAAATCGGTGTCCTTGATACGCTGTTAAAGATTGCTGTGTTCTACTTTCACGAACGTTTCTGGAATCGTCTAAATTTCGGAAAGATGAAACCGCCGGAATACCAGATTTAACCAAAGGAAATAATTTACAGGAGAAGATTATGTTGAACGATTACCTAACTGAAGACATCTCATCACTGGTCGAAGGACTCAATTTTGCGCAGAAAGTAGAGCGATCACTGGATTTAATCTCTGAAGCCTACAAAGAATTTGGCGACCAATTAGTCGTTGCTAACAGCCTTGGGAAAGATTCTGTGGTCGTCTGGCATCTTGCAAAGCAGGTGAGCCCGGATATTCGGGGATTTATTGTGACCACGCGCTATAAACCCAAGGAAACAGTTGATTTTATGAATCAACAAGTGCGACAATACCCGGAATTAAAGGTTTTTAAAAATGATATTGAAATGCCGGACAAGCTGTATCAGACAGAGCCGGATCGCTGTTGTGACCTGCTAAAGGTTCAGCCCACACGCCAGGCCATTGAAACAATGGATGTGGCTTGCTGGGTCACCGGCCTGCGGTGCACAGAGGGACGTACCCGGACCGATTTTCAGGAAGTTGAACAGCGCGACCCGGGACTGGTCAAGCTCAATCCAATTCTGATATGGTATGAGCGGGAAATCTGGCAATATCTGGCCCTCTATCAGGTTCCGGTAAATCCTCTTTATGCAAAAGGATATCGTTCTCTCGGATGTGCTCCCTGCTCCAATATTGCTTTAGGTGCTGATGAACGGGCCGGCAGATGGATTGGAACCAGTAAATGCGGCGGGGAATGCGGTATCCATACGCGTCCCCTTAAAGAAAAACAGATTGCCAAATGAGTTGCCCAAAACAAGAATGGGTATTAGATTCGGCCGGCAGAAATATCCCCGTCAAGCCCGAAAAGCTCCGGGGATCCTATCCCCAAAAGCAAAACGGTCTGTTCATGCAGCGAATTCCTGTTTTTGCCGGTCGGATCATTCCTGCGCAACTGAAATGTGTTGCACAACTGGCCCAATATTATACGAACAATACGCCGCTGCATCTGACAACCCGGCAGGATATTGAACTGCACAACGTCCCGGTGGAACATTTGAATACGATCCAGGAAAGATTGCACCTGTTGGACTTGCCAACATTCGGCGCCGGCGGTGACAGTGTTCGAAATATCACCGTGTGCCCCTGCTGTCGATTTAACCCAGCCGCATACGACGTCCAACCACTGGCCGTTCTTATAAAAGATTTTTTGCACAATAACAGCCCTTTAAGTAACATGCCGCGTAAGTTTAAGCTCAGTTTTGCCGGGTGCAAGCAGCCGCAATCAAAACCTTTTGTGAATGATTTATCGTTTATTGCGACTGGCAATACAACGGTCCGCGTCATTGGTGCCGGTTCATTGGGCGCTCACCCGGAGACGGGAATCGTCTTGTTTGAAAATTTCCCGATTGAGGATGTTCTTCCTCTGACGGCGGCAACCCTAAAATTCTTTGTCGAATACGGAGAGCGCAAAAACCGCCACAAGGCGCGATTGCGCCACATTCGTCAGCGGTTGGGCGATGCGGTTTTTCTTGAAATGTTGAATGATTATTTTCGCAAAGAAAAAGAATGCCGCGACTGGCCAATATTAGAGTTGGAAAAAGGGTTGACGGGTTGGAACTATCACATTCGTTTGCAGGTGATTAACGGCGACCTGGACACACAACATGCCCTGCTGCTTGCTCAAACGGCCGCGGAACAAAACGCGCAAATCCGTATTAACCTGACTCACGGCATTGACATCTATTCTAAAAAACCATTTTTGCTTCCGGAAGAATTAAAAAACCGAACCGATCTTCCGTGCATTGTCGCCTGTCCGGGCAGCACCACCTGCAAAAATGGACTGACCCACTGCCCGCAGCTTGCGGCCAAACTTACTGAATTGCTGCGTGGAAATGGAAAACTACAAGGCAAAACCATTGCCCTGTCCGGCTGTCCAAATAATTGCGCCCACAGCAGTGTCGCCGATATCGGCCTGGTCGGTCAGATCAAAACCATCGATGGAAAACGGCAGGAGGTCTATCAGATCCTGCTCAACGGCGGCAACGGCCTCTCGGACAAACTCTCCGTTCCCGATCAGACGATTGCCGCAGATAAACTCCCCGAATTCCTGATGAATTTATGAATCCGAATCCTTCTTGCCGAGATAGACCACGAAGAAATAGACAATCGTGCCGATGAAATAAAGCGACAGTGAAATCGCCATGGCCAGTGCCCAGATGATCTTATCATATTTGCCGGCGGTCGAGATCGGGTGGGCAAACTGTTCAGGCTCGCGCTTCAGGCAATCAATCAGCATGATGACCGTAAATACAACACCCGCCACCGCCAGCAGGCCGGTCAGATAACGAATTTCAAATATCGGCCGCATCGGCCAAAACGGAAATGACATATTGAGCAGCATTGTTTAACTCCTTATTGAGTTTCGATTTTCTGTTTACGTTCCAACCCCGGCAGCAGTTCCGGATGGTCCAGCACCGCCAGACTCTGGCAAATAAATTCCTTCCAGTGCGGCAGGCGATGCGCCCGCCGCTGCAGGATGAGATTTCGCAGGGTTTTATAGCTCATGCACCACAGACGCGTCTGCAAAAATCCCTCGGGAAGCTTTTTCTTGATTTGGATAATGTCTTTTTGCTGTGCGGCCTCATAAATCCATTTCAGCGTCGCCGGACTGCATGACCCCGGCTCGAAATTGTCCGCGATAAACGCCTCGACACTAGCGGGATTGTCCATATCAATCGCCAGGAGTTCGGCCGTCAGCGTGTGCATCGTGCTTTCCGACTGCTTGCTGCTCAGGCGAAATGTGTCCGCCTCCTGCCACCAGTACCGAGGCGCCCGCACATCCAGCCAGACAATCATGCTTTCGAGAAACTTGTTATGCCCGCCGTCCAGCCCTGCCAGCTTTTCGGCCACCACCGTCATTTTCTCGGTTTCCTGCTTTTTATTATGCGCAAGCCCCCGCAACGCGGCATCATACCCCGCCTCATCAACCTTTTCGACCTTGATGTAGAACGATTCCATTCGTAAAATTTCCATTCAAATAAAATGCCATTCCAAAGACCTCCTTTTACCCGAAACCGGTAATAATTTCCAGAAATCTTTAAAAATGTCGTCGCGCTTTTAGAATTCCAACATCCTTAAAATCGATTCGACGGATTCGTCGTGGTTCAGGCCGGAGAGGTCAACTGTGATATCGGCCCATTGTTCATAGAGCGGCGTGCGTTTTGCGTACAGGGCCGCCAGCGTTTGTCCCGGCTCCAATACCACGCCGCGCTGGTTCAGGTCGCCGAGGCGTTTTTCCAGCGCCGCCAGCGGTAATTGCAGATAAACGATCACACCATCGGCCTTCAGCGCCCGCATGGAGGAGTCATAATAGACCACGCTGCCGCCGGTGGCAATGACCGCGTTTTTGATATCGATGCAGGTGACATAGTCCTGCTCGATTTGACAAAAACCGTCCATCCCGTTGGTTTCGATCAACTCCTGAAGGCTCTTGTCATGCGCAACCTGAATCAGTACATCCGTATCCAGAAAATACCGCCCCAGCCGCTTGGCCAAAAGTACCCCAATCGTACTCTTGCCAACCCCCGGCATCCCAATCAACACAAGATTTGATTTTGCATTTGCCATAATGTAATTTTACTTTTCCAAAAACATTTTCTCGAATACATTCCACTTTTCATCTGTCATTTCCCATTCGCAGTATATCGCAACGCCAACATAATTATTTGGAAGTTCTCTATGTCTTGAAAGTCCTGCATGGATACCAAGTAGTCCATTTTCTATATTTTCTACTTCCGGATTGTGATAGTCAAAATCATCTTCATATCCAGATACCCCAAGTAATATCATGCTGTTAGGCGCCCAAGTTAGTACCTCTTGCGTCCATATAGACATAATGTATTGATATACCTTTTTCCATTGAATAGCGGTATCGTACATCATGACGACAATTTGATCAGCGTATTGGTTGATTTCTTGATAATAAGCTTTTTCCCAATGTACTTCGGGAAAAGAATGAAAACGTGTTGGGGGTGGGTAAGCTGCAACTGAGAGTATCTTCTCTTTGGGGAACTGCTCTCGCAACTCTTTTATAAGTGCAACAAATTCTTCTGTTCCGGACGGCAGAGGTTCAATGTTAATATGAATGCCATCGAACTGGGGATGCTTATTCAGCAATTCAACAATAGACGTAATAAAATTTTTTCTCCATTCCTGAGAATTCAATATAACTTGCTCATCCAGAACTCCACCAACCCATGGAAGTATTTTAAAGTCACTCATCTCCTCTAAAAAAAGATATGTTTGTTCAGAATCAATCGGTGGCAATGTACCATCACGTTTACAAGGGCACATGTGCGGGAACACATATTGAATATTGTTCTTTTTGAGGAGAGATGCAAGTTTTTGAATGTGATCTTGCGACCTGAAAAGTGAGCTGTTTTTATTGTTGCGTTCCAACCAGTTATTGTCAGCAAGCCATCCATGCTGAATCCAGATAGCATTTTGTTTTAAATCATGCCTTCCGTCAATGATCTTTTCCCCGGGCGACCAAAGAGGATACCAAATAAGAAACAAAAATAATAAAATACTGGCAGGAATAATGGTTCGCCATGGTGGCTTTACGAATAATCGAAAAAAGATATTTCTTGTTTCTTTCATGTAAATCCCAAAATCCTTTTGATTCTGTCCAATTGTGCTTTGTAGAAAAGCTTTTATTCTGTCGCCCCTTCGGGGCTTGAAGGAGAGAGGGAACCCTCTTTTCCGGGGGTTTACACCCCCGGCTACTATACTGCCATCCCTTCGGGATTACTTTTCTACAGAGCAAAATTTACAATCGCATCACTTCTTCCGGGCGGGCGAGGCAGTGTTTGGGCAGTTTTTCGCGGACCAGGTCAACAAAGGTGTGCATCCCGATTGTCTCCGGCGCGTGGGCGTCCGAACCGTATACCAGCTTGACACCCGCGTCCAGTGCAATCCGGTAGATCCGCCACCACTGCTCCTGCCAATAGCCATCCAAACGATAACCCGTCAGTTCATTCAGCTCCCAGGCAATGTGGTTTTTGGCTGACAGCGCCGCGGCTTTTTCAAGCACACACAAGGCATCCTCAAAATACACCTCCAAATCCACCGCCGAGGCCAGCAATCGCCCCGGATGCGCCAGCGTATCAATCTGTGGGTTACTGACGACTCCCAAAAGCGACGTTTGCCAGACTTCCATGAACGCTTCTGCCGAAAGCGAATTATCCTCCGGCCCACGTGGATAGTTGCCCACCGTCGGCACATAATGAAACCCCGCAATCACATAATCCAGATCGTCAAAGGTCTCGGTCACCAGCCGCCCGTCGGCGTGGTCGGCATCGACATCTACCTCGGCGCCGATGTAAACAGTACAATGCCCCTGAAAGGCCTTCGCCTCAGCTCGAATCTTGTCGATTTTGGCGATATCGGAATGCTCAAAGACATGGTCCGTAATCGCAATCGCCGAAAGTCCCAGCCGGGCAGCCTGCTTACAGATAGCCGCAACCGTCATCCCCGGCGCATGACCGCAGTATTCCGTATGAATATGTAAATCGTAGCTCAGCATTGTATCCGATTAAAAGTTTTGAAAATGTACCGCATTTTGTCCATTGCTATCCGTCAATCCGAAGCAAAAATTCGGCGCCCTGCCGGAACACACTGCACGAGTAATCAAACAGCTTGCTCATCTGTCGGTTGGTAATCATTTCATCCGGCGTCCCCGACGCCAGCACCTTGCCGTCCTTGAGCAGCAATACATTTTGAATCCACGGGTCGATTTCTTCGATATGATGTGTCACCAAAATCATCGTGGGTGAATTTTTCCGACCGGCTAAATCCGCCAAATCATTCATGAAACGCTGACGTGCGGCCGGATCCAGCCCGATGCACGGCTCATCCAGAATCAGCAGTTTCGGTTCGCAAACCAGCGCCCGGGCAATCAGCACCTTCTGCATCTCACCCTGCGACAGTGTGTCATAACGTTGCTCGGCAACCGTTTCAGCACGCAGTTGTTCGAGAACCGCCAGCGATTTGACGCGTTCGGCTTCCGTGACATGCCGATACAGCCCGACCGAAGCATCCAATCCTGAAGCGACGACATCAATCGCCGCGTCCTGAGCCGGAAGTCGTTGTGTCATGGCACTGCTGACCCAGCCGATGACTTTTCGCAGTCGGGGAATATCACACGCTCCGAAACGCTCGCCTAAGACGCGAACCGTCCCGAATGTCGGCCATGCGTAACCGGTCAGAATCTTAAGCAGTGAAGTTTTGCCGGAACCGTTGGCGCCCAACAAAGCCCAATGCGCCCCCGCTTCGATTGTCCACGACACATTTGACAAAATCGTCCGCTCTTTGCGGCAAAAACAAATATCCTCAAGCTCAACAACCGCTTGCGTCATAGACTACTCCGCCGGCTCAAATTTCTTGCCGGTCAGCTTTTCATAGCATTCGATGTACTTGGCGCTGGTTTTTTCGATGATGTCATCGGGCAGGACCACACCGGGGCCGGACTTATTAAAATGGATATCTTCCAGGTAGTTCCGCACAAACTGCTTGTCGAAGCTCTCCTGGTCACGGCCCGGCTGGTATTTATCCGCCGGCCAAAACCGCGACGAATCCGGCGTCAGCACCTCATCAATCAGGATAATCTTATCGTCCACCTTACCCCATTCGAATTTCGTATCGGCCAGCAAAATCCCTTTGGATGCGGCGTATTCACTGGCTTTTTTGAAAATTTCGATGCTTTTATCCCGAACATAAGTGGCCTTCTCGGTTCCAATAATATCCACACATCGGTCAAAATCAATATTTTCATCATGCTCGCCAATCTCAGCCTTGGTCGCCGGCGTAAAAATCAGTTCGGGAAGTTTGTCGCATTGTTTCAAGCCCTCCGGCAACTTAATGCCGCAGACCGTACCGGCTTGCTGGTATTCCTTCCAGCCGGAGCCGGTGATGTAACTGCGAATCACACATTCGATAGGCAATACCCGGGTCTTTTTGACCAGCATCGTCCTGCCCGCTAATTGCTCCGGATAATCACAAAACGGGGACGGAAAATCGGCCACATCGTCGCTGATGAGGTGGTTTTCGACCACACCGTCCAGAAATTCGAACCAGAATTTCGAAATCTGCGTCAGCACCTGCCCTTTGTACGGAATCCCCGATTTCATAATCACATCAAAGGCGCTGAGCCGGTCCGACGCCGCAATCAGCAGCGAATCGCCCAAATCATAAATATCCCGCACCTTCCCGTGCTTGCCCTCAACTCCACTAATTTCCGTCTGTAATACTATTTTGGCCATCATCAATCTCCATTTATTTTGCTTAACATAAAACGTCATTCCCGCGAAGGCGGGAATCCAGCAAAAACCCATACTATAAGGAATTCGGCCCAACATACAATCCCCAATCTACAATTTAACGGAACACCAACTGGAAACAAATCCTCAACAGGACAAAAGAAATAACTAATTCGTCCTATACGTCCAACCCGTCCGAAAAGCCCGACTTGTTCATATGCCGCCACCGTTAATTTTCTTAAATCCTATTCACCGAACCGGTCGCAATTTGCGACCTCAAAATTTCGCCTTATTCACCCTCTCAGTTTGCAAGTCATTCAAATTATAGACGGCCCCCTGTCGAAAATCAATTGTGACACATTTGGAAAAAGTTCTCCAAAATGGGGAAAAATTGAGTACAATCGCATCAAATGACGATGTTATGCAAAACGATGTCCTGATAAACTCAAAGAAAGGTCTTTTATGAATAAGCAGTCCGAAGCGTTTTTGAAGGATTTACTGGAAGTGCCCAGTCCTTCGGGATTTGAACAGCCCGCGGCCAAAATCTGGCGAGACTACGTCAAGAAGAGCGTCGATGAACTCATACCTGACGTGCATGGTAATTCTATCGCTGTTTTGAATCCGAAAGCCCCCTTTAAATTCATGCTCGCCGGACATATCGACGAGATCGGTCTGATGATTACGCACATCGACGACAAAGGCTTCATTTACACCGCCCAGATTGGCGGCATGGACCCGGCCCTCTTGATTGGCCAGCGCGTCAAAATCATGACCGCAAAAGGCCCCCTTCTCGGCGTCATCGGACGCAAGGCCATCCACCAGATGACCAGCGAAGAACGCAAGAAAAACGTCGAAATGGACAATATCTGGGTTGATATCGGAGCCGACAGCAAAAAGACAGCCCAAAAACGCGTTGCCATTGGTGACCCCATGGTCGTCGATGTCGTCTGTCGCAAATTGAATGGTGACAAGCTCGTCTCCCGTGCCACCGATGACAAAGCCGGAGCGTTTGTCGTGGCCGAATGTATGCGGGCATTGTCCAAACGCAAACTGAATGTCTCGGTCATCGGCGTCGCCACCGTCCAGGAGGAAATCGGCCTGCGCGGTGCGATTACCTCCAGCTATCAGGTCAAGCCGGACGCGGGATTTGCAGTGGATGTTACCTTCGCCAGCGACCATCCGGATACCAATCCCAAAAAGACCGGTGAGGTCACGCTGGGCAAAGGCCCTGTCCTGCATCGCGGTCCGAATATCAATCCCATCATGGAAAAGGAACTGTTCAAAATCGCCAAACAGAAAAAGATTGCCTGCCAGGTCACCGCCGAACCGCACGGTACCGGTACCGATGCCAACGCCATGCAGTTATCCCGCGGCGGAGCGGCAACCGGCCTTATCAGTATTCCCAATCGCTATATGCACACACCGGTTGAAGTGATTTCAATGAAAGATTTGGATAACACGGTCAGGCTGATTGTTGAATACATCACCGCCCATCCGGCCAAACGAGATTATCGACCATAAAGACCGCGGTTATGCGGTGAGGGAATTTGTGTTGTGCTGTCGGTTCATCTTTTCATAGTCATGGATGACCCGGACCAGCCGGTGCAAAACTTCGCGTCCTTCAGGCCCGGCTTCCAGACCCAGAAACTCAACACCCACCAAAAACTGATTGTGCTCGGATTGATCGACAAGGTATTTGACATGCGCTTCGAGCAGCAAAGGCCGCTGGTAGCTCATAGGGGTAAACTGAACGCCGACAAGCTGGCCCTCTCTGAAATAATCTTTTAAATCCAGATCCACCGCAATCTGAGCACCCCCCGCCGATAAATTTAACAATCGCCCCTGCCAGTACTGTTCGAGGGGATTTTCCTGTGAATCATCCAAATATCCACGATGCCAGAACAGGCTTTTTACTTTTAAATTCGAAGGAACGGGGTGACGTTCAAAGGCTCGCCGCTGCATTTGCTCGACCTTTTCAGGAAAATCCAGATGAATCTGCTTGTAGGGACCCTTTGCTTCTACGGATTGGACGCTTGTCTCAAATAAATACTTAAAATGTCCTAACTGAGCACATATACCGACCGGTTGGTTTTCAATAAGCCCCTCAGGGCTTGTATCTTCTTCTAAAACGATGAAATCTTCACCAAAGCAACATATTTGAGTATGGTGCAGACGCCATTTGCCCTGCCGGGTGAAACTGAGAACAACGTCAGCGTGTTCCTGTATGCTGGATAACAGGAAGTCTCTGATTTGATCGGGTTTGAGCGCTTCGCCTCGAGTCATTGTCAATATTCCCACAGAGTGAACCTTTTTCCCTGTTTAAACTTTAACATATAGTTCCGCACGCCACCCTAATAAATCGGCAACTGCACAAAAAACCTTGAACGCTTTACCTAATCTTACAAATCCGATTACCTATACGCCTTTTATGCCTGTTTGTGCAAACATAACACAACCTCATTGTTTGCAAAGAGTTATGTATTGTCCATCGAACTGTCGCATATCACAAAAGGCGTGTGTTTCGATACAAAACTCAACCTATCGAGAATGTTTTTATAATCCACCAATCGGAGCATTGCAAAATATTCCGGTCGAACGTATGATTGGCCAAATGAATAATGAAACCGTAAAACGCTACTCATTAGCTGAAATCGCCCTACTGGCCATATTTGTTCTGGGTCTGGCAATCGCTTATATGATTGTCGAAATCCGCCACCGTGTCATCCTTTCCGAACCGATTGGACTGGTCGGCTCGGGACTTTCGGTCTCCATGCCGACCAATCCCGGCTGGGAATATGAAACGACCTGGCGGTATGAGTCTGACAACAACATGGCCCTTATTGCTCAACTGCAAGTAGGCCGAACCCGTAAAGCATCCATTCTATGGCGGTATGCTATCTGCAGTCCCTCCGAATCGGCACAGGACATATTGCAGCAGCGCGTTCAACAATCCGACTCAAAAATCGACGATATCAAGACACTATCCAGTCCTCTCCCGATGCATTACACGATTGTCTATCCTTCCGGCAGTTCGGACAACGCATTTTACCTGGGCGTGATCCCTTTGGACTTCGGCAGGCATCTTGAGCTCCAAGTTTTCATCCACCAACAACTCGATTTCTCTTACGCTGAAACACTTTTCCGAGCATTAGCAGGCGGTATTCACTATCAACCACCGCAACAGCTTCAAGCCGGCAAAGACCAGTTGGATGTGTTTTGGAATATGATGCAATCGAATTCATTCTCGTTCGGAAAAAAATCCGACGAGGCGTTTCTGATTAAAAATACGGAAAATCAGCCTGTTGGGTATGCCTATCATCGCTATTCGACGCTTGGCGCCAATTCCGAAACGCGACTGCAATTACTCAGTCGGCAATATGAGCATAAGTCATCATTGGTTGAATCGACATTCTGGTTTGATAGCGACCAAAAGCGTTTTACCTGGAAAACAACAATTAACCAGACCGGAATGGGACGCGCAAGAGATTTCACGCTTATTCAGGAATCGAACGGGACTGTCAATATCAACACAAATTTTGAAAAAGACAAGCAGTTTGCTTCCGATTCCTTGCTTTTGCCGGAGGTGTTGCTGCCGGAGTGTGCGGCTCTATTTCTTGAACGCCAACAGAACAGCCTTATTGTTGACGTGCTTGCGCCGATGGGTTTTGTTGTGCCGACGGTCATGGAAAAAATTGATATCCAAAGTGCTTTGGCTCGTTCAGAGCAAATTGCTTTTGTGGTTAAAATAGAGTTTCTTAATAACCCGAATTCTTTTGAGGAGCTATATTTCGACAAAGACCGACGTCTTATCGGTCGGTTTGAACGGCAGCCTTTACGAAAACGCCTCTGGGAGTTGACAACACCGGACAACTTGGAACAAATCTTTCAGGATAATTTTCAACCCGTCAACAATGAAGTTGCGTTTGTCAAATAGATCAAAAATTTATCATCTATGGACAGGAAGTGAGTAAAATCATGGCTGAAAATTTATACGATTGTATTATTGTCGGTGCCGGGCCCGCAGGTCTGGGAGCGGGTTTGTACACGTCGCGTGATCGTAAAAAAACATTGTTGCTGGAAAAATTCTATCCCGGCGGGCAAATCAACAACACCGACCGCATCGAAAACTATCCGGGCTATGCCAACATCAGCGGAACTGACCTTGTCATGAAAATGGTCGAACAGGTAAAAAACTTTGGCGGGGAAATTAAGACCAGCGCCGAAGTCAAAAAGTTAAAACGGCGCGACGATGGCCTGATTGAAATCTCAACCGCCAAAGAAACCTACCTCGGTAAAATCGTGATTCTGACGCCGGGCAGTTCGTATCGGCACCTTGGCGTGCCGGGCGAAGAAGAGTTTCGCCAGGCGGGCGCGGGCGTTAGCTATTGCGGTACCTGCGACGCCCCCTTCTTCAAGGACAAAGTCGTTGTTGCCGTCGGCGGCGGAAACACAGCCGTGGAAGATACACTGCATCTGGCCAAGTTTGCTAAGAAAGTTTACATGGTTCACCGACGCCAGGAATTCCGCGCAACGCAGGTGCTTGTTGAAGAATTGATGGATACTGTTAATAAAGAAGGCTCCAATCTCGAGCTGGTGCTTGATAGTACACTGGCTGAGATAAAAGGCGAGGGAAAAGTCGAAAAAGCGCTGGTTAAAAATGTTAAAACCGATAAAACCACAGAAATTGAATGCGACGGGGTCTTTATCTTTGTTGGAATGGTCCCCAATACCGATTTTCTGAAAGGGTTTGTCGAACTGACTGACAACGGTTTTATCAAATGCGAAACGGCGTATCTGCGAACGAATGTACCGGGTGTGTTTGTCGCCGGAGATTGCCGAATTGGTGCGGCGATGCAACTGGTAACCGCCGTTGCCGACGGCGTCAACGCGGCGATGTGGATGAAACATTATCTGCGTGATCCAAACTGGTGGAACGCCCCGCTTTCCGACACCCTGTCACCGGCAGGATGGTAATCCCGTCAATGTTACTTTAGACAATTATGTCATTGTCATTATATGTGATCCTGTAGGAGTCATATTGCTGCGAGTCGTCATATATCTTCAGTGTTTCGCCATTACTAAATGTCAGGTTCAATGTACCATTCGTATCACCCCGTACTTCTGAAATAGAAATTCCCAATAACTTCATAGGGTCAGATTCTCGAACAGGCATAGAGATATCTCCCTCACTTTGGTAAGAAAATGAACCTTCAATCGTTATAGTAATCTCTTCGTCAAAATGCAGATAAATCTGATACTGAACGAAGCACACCATTTCGCGTATTTGGCCTATCAAAAGGGCACCGTCAAAATTTACAGGTAATCCATACATAATAACCACCCTTTCGTTTGGAGTGGCAAAGGAAAACAAGTTTATTGCGTTCGCTTATATTGATTCAGTCTGCGTCAAGCCCATTTTTTCTGTGAGCCGTTCGAACTCGTCGAGAGAATAATAATCAATAATAATCCGGCCTCGCTGGTTGCGTTTGTTGGCTTTGATGTTGACCTTTGTCCCCAAAATACTTTGTAAGCGTTTCTCTAAGTCGATAATATGGGCCTGCTTTTCCTTCTTTTGTTCCTTTGGCTCGGTCTTGCCTTCCAGGTGCTTTCGGACCAGCCGTTCGACTTCCCGGACACTGAGCCGCCCTGCCATTGCCCGGTTGGCCAACTTTCTTTGAAGCTCATCCGACGGCAATGCCAGCATGGCCCTGGCATGTCCCATAGTTAATTTTCCGTCCGATAACATTTGTTTAATTTCGCTCGGTAAGTCCAGTATTCTCAAGTAATTAGAGATTACCGTACGGTCCTCACCGAGCCGTTTTGCCGCATCGGTTTGTGTCAGATTAAACGAATTAATAAAATTCAGATAGGCCTTCGCCCTTTCGATCGGATTTAAATCCGCCCGGTGAATATTTTCCACCAATGCCAGTTCGAGCATTTCTTCGTCGGTCGCCTGACGCACTAAAACCGGAACAGATTCAAGTCCAGCCATCTCTGCTGCTCTGAAACGTCTTTCGCCCGCAATGATCTGGTAGCCGTCGCCGGACTTTCTGACGATGATCGGCTGAATAATCCCGTTGACTTTTATAGACTCACAAAGCCCCAGCAACTGTTCCTGGTTCCACGATGTTCGCGGTTGATACGGATTGGGCCGGATTTGAGATACTGGCAGTTCCGATTTTGCGATTTCCAACTTTGCATCCGGCGGGAAATTTACATTGTGATCGGTTTCCTGCGATTCGGCTTTGAGTTTACTGATTGGACCCATAAGTGCTTCCAGACCCCGACCCAGATGAGGTTTTTTGGTTTTCTTGTTCTCTGACATGAATGCCTCCGTGAACTAAAACGATATTTTCCAATTATTGTATTAATCGACAAATTTATACAATTTAATTTAATAATACCAGCGAAAAATATAAATATGTTTCACGTGAAACAGGTGAAAATATTAAATATCAAAGAACAAATATAAAAATTAAGGAATCGTCTTCGGCGAGGTATGTTAAATTTTATCCAGGAGTTTATCATAAAGCTGAGGTGCATAGGGCAGAAAAGAGGGCGATTGGGGAAGTCAACAAAAAAGGGGTGTTTCACGTGAAACACTCCTTGGGAAAGCAATGGAAAAAACGATAGGGCGGTTAGATTATTCTTCAATATGGGATGTCTTGGGAATCCCATATATTTGAGCAATTTTCATGTTTTCAAGATTTAATTGTGCTCTCGGTATAATGACCTTTGGAGAATCCATCTCAAATTCTACAACAAAAAAATCAGACTCCGTATCAGAATTTAATATATCCACAAACTCCTTTAATGAATGTATCTTATTGTTATTTAAAGAACTTACGACAAGTCTGGACAGTTGCTGATAGCCTAAATTAATCTCTGCTGGAAGCGCATAATTTAATACAACAATGTCCTTACGCTGCTCGCTTGGCTTAAAAGCCATATCACGATAATAGCGATACAAGTGGGGGGGCACCTTTCCGGCCCAACCGTCTCCCCACATACTAAAAAAATCACGCGTTAATTTCTGAAAGACAAATCCACCTACAACAACATATTCAGGTTGTCGGCCATACAAATAATAAGGTACCAGCATTTCTTCAGACTTGAAATTTCTCGCCACAACCTCAATCGTTTGTTTCTTTCCGTCGCGCCAAATCTCAAACGGAATTTCATCGCCGTCTGATTTTTGTAAAATTATATTTTCAAAAGACAAACGGTCATATTCATCATGCAGATAGCGGCCGTATGGATTTAATGAATGCCCGTCAATAGACAGAATCACATCACCGGCTTTCAACTCTTTGCTGCCGGTACCAAGATGATAAACCGTATTAACATAAACGCCGTGCTTTATCTGATCCGGCATCTTTAAATACTTTCGCATCGTCGGATCCAGAAGGTCAAAAACTTCAAACCCAACCAGACCAAAACCGTTGTAAGTCTCTTTATTGGCTTGACTTAGAAATCGGCTAATGGTTTCGGCGGGAATGATTCCGGAATCCGAACCGGTTCCCCAACAAGCCATCCCAATAACGTCTTTTTCATTGCAACAAATTTCACCATCCCCAAAAGCCCGGGACGTATTCGTGGCAAGGTAATACAGGTTCTTGACAAATGAGACATTTGAAAATCGCATTTCCGCGCGGTCCAGCGTTGACCGGGCCGTCGTCAAATGCCCGCCGGACGACAACCAGTACGTATCCAGCCGCTGTCCCTTGGGAAACACTTCCTTAAACCGTAATGGCTTTAGTGGTTTTTCCATTGCCGTTTTATCCAGCGTCAACAGGCAGAGATTGTATTCATAATCAACTACCTTGATGGTCGCCGGGATATATTCATTTTGCGCATAACATCTTGCCTGCAAAAAAGCGGCATTCATCACATTTTCAGCCGTGGTCAATATTTCATAAGGCCCGACGGCACAGGCATATCCCTCATCTTTAGATAGCGGTGATTGCTTCCAGGGCTGATATTGCTCATATTGGCTATTGCTGATTTCCAGATACACCAGCGACTGCTTCATCGGCTCCGTAAGGTCAACGGGTTCTGCCGCAGACAGAAGGGCGGTCCAACCCAACTGCGCTGCGATAATTAATGTAAATAATCTTTTATTCATAATGATTCTTTCCTCATCAATTAATTCGTTGGTACTTGATATTTATCCCGGATGAGCGCTTGACGCTGCCTGGCTTGGTCGGCATCCATGACCAGCGGAGTGCTGTTGCCGATAAACCGAACGACCCAGAAGCCCTCCATGTCCTTTTCAAACGCCTCCTTTAAATCCCTTAACTCCTTTATTGATATACCGTTAACGCTTTCCACGACCTGGCCTTTAAAGCCCTCGGTGTAGGCGTTGACTTCATCCGGCAAGACCTCGGAAAGAGCCACATACTCGGCTCTGTTCGGATCGTTGTTCAGTTGGTTGGAATCGACAAATAAATAGCGAAGCGTAAACGGGATTTCCGTAATCCATGAGCGTCCCCATGATTCAAGGTAGTTTCGATTAATGACCACAAATGTCAATCCGGCAAAAACCCGGTATTCAGGCACCTGATCGTACTGGCGATTCCACGGCAAAATCGAATCATTCTGCGCTACTTTAAATGCCGCCGTTTGCTGTTGGCCTGTTCGATAAAAAGTCACTTCAATCTCTTCTCCAATCTGCTTTCGGTCAATCGCTTCACTCAGTTCCAGAGATAAGCCGTCAATCATGATTTGACCATCGTTATCAATATTGAAATCGCCGATTTTCGTGATGACATCTCCTTCCTGAAAGACTTCCTGCAGTGTAGAATTCAATAGGATTTCGGTGATGACAACGCCGTCTTCATCCTCCGGAATCTGCAAGTATTGTTTATAGCTTGGATTATGAAGTCCTGGAAAAAGCGAAATCCCCATTTTTCCGAAGCCGTCATAGCGGTTGTCCTCGATATCTTTTAGAAAATGCCGAACGACGGTCGTTGGAATCATATACCCGATATTGTCACCACTTTGGAGTCCCTGAAACGCAACGCCAACGACCTGTCCATCCTGGAAAACAGGACCGCCGGAATTGCCGGGGTTAATAGCGGCATCGGTTTGAACAACCAGGTGCTGAGCCGCTTGACTGTGACTGTAAACACTTGTTTCCAAACGAGATACAACGCCTTCCGTGATGGAAACCTGCCGGCCGCCCATGGGGAACCCGCAGGTTTGAACCGTGGAATTAATCTTGGGAATTCCCCCGAATTTAACAGGCTCGGTATCGGCAAAAAACGCAGGATCGGCAACGGTTAAGATTGCCAGGTCGCAGTCATGGCCGACAAACCGGACTTGGGCGGGATAACGTTGAGCAAAATTTTGTTTCTTGACCTCAATATAGCGTTGATTGGCAACATTATGCGCATTTGTCAAAATTCGGTTGCCTTCAATCACAAAACCTGAGCCGAGACCTCGCCTCATGGAGCCTTTTTTCCAGGGTGTCGAATAATCGTACTCCTGGTAAACGGCCATAATCATCACAACGGATTTCTCATAGCCGCCGGACACTTCAGCAGGGGGGTCTTCTGCCTGACAAAGCGAAAAACCTGCCATTATTAACAGGACGAGAAGGTTGGTTTTGCGGCCTGTTATTTCTTTTAATCCTTTTTCTATAAACAAGTTACACTCCTTTCGCAAAGAGATTGCATAGCGGGATTTTAATCATTCTATCACTCAAAATTGTAATGTTTTTTGACTGGTTCGGTAATTTTCCAGATACATTTAAGGCTGTTGGGGAAACAAACAAAGTCGCCGGGGCCGAACGATACTGATTGGCCCGTTTCCGGATCATCCGTTACGGTGACCCGACCATTTAAAATGAGACATTTTTCGGTTTGCGTGTATTCCCAGTCAAATTCACTGACACCGCATTCCCAAATCGGCCAGTTCTGGCAAACCTGAATTTCTTCGTCGGAAGGTTGATGAATGGTTATGTCTTTAATTGTTGGCATAAACGAATCTCCTTTCTATTTGCTACAGAGAACACCAAGTTCATAGAGATAATGTTCTATTTATACCGACATCCGGGTGTTTTTGCCCGAACTTTTCGAAAAAAACTCGCGGGTTTAAATGATAACTGGAATCTATAGCAAGCTCTGGTAAGATAGGGCCTTATTCTGAATTATTTATAGGTGAAAAGGGTTTGTGATGAAACAAGAGCAACTTGAAGTCTTCAAACAATGGTTTACGGAATACGTGCGTTCCTTTTATACGGCGGACGATGATTTCCTGAATCAAAATATTCAGCTCAAGGAATGCCATACACACCGGGTTTGTAAAGAGATGTGTCAGTTAACCGATGCGTTAAAGATGAACCGTAATGGTGTGCTGCTGGCTGAAACCATTGCGCTGTTTCACGATGTCGGGCGGTTTCCGCAATTTAAACAATATCGTACTTATAAAGACACCATCAGCGAAAACCATTGCATGTTGGCGCTGAAGGTGCTGGATGAACATCAGGTACTTGCGAACCTGGTCGGCGACGAAAAGGCGGTCATTGAAAAAGCGATTGAATTTCACGGCACCAAAGAACTGCCCGCACTGGATAACCGAACGCTGCATTTTGCGAAAATGATACGAGACGCCGATAAAATCGACATTTTTGAGCTGCTGGTAACCAATTATCGCATACTGGCCGAGGAGCCGGAACGGTTTACATGGGAGTTGGAGTTTCCCGATACGCCGGAATGTAATCCGGAAATTATCACCGCTATTTTGAACAATCAACTGATCGGTTATGACACAATTAAAACGGTCAACGATGCCAAACTACTCCAGCTCGGCTGGGTGTTTGATGTCTATTTTGATTATACACTCAAACAAATCCACGACCGCGGTTACTTACAAGCTGTCATTGACTTACTGCCTGACACAGAAGAAATCAGACAGGTCTCCAATCATATTATGAACTATACGCAACAGCGTATCGGGAATTTGAGCTAATGTCGGATAAACGATACAACGACAAGATTGAAAAACTGAGGGAGCCGGAGCGGGTTGCGAGATATGAGATGGAGTGGATGTCAGATATTTGTCTTGACGGAATCAATGCGAAAAGTGTGCTGGATGTCGGAACGGGTTCAGGCCTGTTCGCGGAAGCATTTTTCAAGAAAGGCCTGGAAGTTGCGGGGGCCGATGTGAACCCGGACATGATTGATGCGGCTAAAGAATTTGTTCCGGCAGGGCGGTTTGAAATCGCACCAGCAGAAAAGATGCCGTTTGACGACCAATCGTTCGACCTGGTCTTTATGGCGAATGTTTTCCATGAAGTGGACGATCAGGTTCAAACGCTGCTGGAAGCCAAACGGATCGCCAGGCAGCGAATCGCCATTCTGGAACATCCGTATAAAGAACAGCCGTTCGGCCCGCCGATGCATCATCGTCTAAAATCCGAACAGATAAGAAAATTCGCAAAACAGACGGGTTTAGATATAATGAAAACGATTGAACTTACGAATGTCAATTTGTATCTATTCGATTCATAAAAGGGAGTAACGATTGGAACCTCTGCAACTTTGTATCGTTTGGTATATTGTGTTTGTGTTTTCGGTGGTGTTTCACGAATTTGCGCATGCATTTGTCGCGTATCGCTTCGGCGACCATACCGCCATGCACCACGGACTGACCACGCTGAATCCGATACCGCATATCCAGCGCTCACCAATTGGGATGGTTATTATACCGCTGTTGTCATTTGTGGGGGCCGGCTGGATGATTGGCTGGGCGAGTACGCCGTATGACCCATACTGGGCCAGGAGCTGTCCGAAGCAGGCCGCCCTGATGGGCTTGGCCGGCCCCGCGGCGAATCTGATGTTGGTCATTGTCGCGGGCATTCTTATCCATATCGGAATTGCGGCGGGCGTTTTTTTCCCGCCGGAGTCGATTAATTTTACGACAGTGGTTGAAGCCAATGCCGATGGCCTGCAAAAAGGCCTGGCCGTTTTGGTCAGTATCCTTTTTACGTTGAACTTGCTACTGCTCGTATTCAACCTGATTCCCGTCACACCGCTGGATGGAACCTCGCTGATGGAGTTTATTTTGAAGGGCGAGCTGCTTTGGAAATACCGTGCCCTGATGGCACACCCGACCGTTCGCATGTTTGGCATTTTCATTGCGTGGTATGTCATTAAATTTATTTTCGGCCCGGTTCATCTGTTGGTCCTGAACGTCTTGTATATCTGGCGGGGGGTGGCTTACGGATAATTTATCCTGGGTATATTTTATTGAATCCGAGTACTCAAAAACATCCGTTAAATACATCACGTCGAATTCTTGAGAATCAATGATTTGATCTTTGGGACGCATCGCTGCATCAATACCCGCTTGCACAAGTGAAGAATCGTCGAGGCGACTGTTGCAATCAACAGAAAAACTAAAGCATAGAAAACATCTGTCTGCCAGGATGGTTCTTTTTGGGCCATCTTCAATAGCGGTTGTCGAAGATAACCGTTAGTTAAAAATAAGGGCAGAGAAATGGTGCCGTAAAATAATAAAAATTTATTGAAAATAGAACATTTAAAGCACACCGGCCGGATCAGACGATAAAGGCATAAGAGGCAGATTAGTGCGGAAATGTGGTTCAAATACCACCCGTTTTTGTACAATATCCCAAGTGCAAAAGTTACCAGGGCGACGAAGCAAATAAACACAGAACAGCGAATCGTTTTTTCACGTCGAGCCAATAACATGCCTAATGATATTTCCGGCAGATGTCCTATAAAGGAAAAGAACAAGTTAATGTTTATATTCTTAGCAATCATATCATTGAAGAAAAACATGAATAATATCCCGACAATGCCTAAAAGAATCAATCCCCGATCCTTAAGCTTTTCTGAATAGCTAAACAATACCGGAAAAACAAAGTAAAATTGGAAAATAAACGACATGAACCACCAGGGACCAACGGGCTTAAAATGCTGACCGGGCACGAGATTGGAGATAGTAAGGACGCAGTAAAGTAAATCTGTGCTGAATAAAGAGTTCAGAGACTTCGTAAGTCCTGAAAAAAAGGTAATCTTAAACAACCATAGACCGATAGCCATAAGAAAGATCGGATATATTTTAATATATCGGGATTTAATAAATGTCCAATAAGCTGGTTTGGATGCAATAAACTTTCGAGTCAATCCGTAAGCACTCACGAAGATGAAGATCTGTACCCCAAAGTGCCCGAAAAATGAAAACAGGCACCGAATTATTTCTTCCGGGTTATTCAAAAGAATTTTTACGAAAGCGTCAGAATTTGCTCTTCTGAAATAAAACTCATTTTCCCGCGGAGCGGTACTCAATAAGTGGAAAAAGTTATGCAGCACAATCATAATGATGCCGATGCCCTTCAGGCGCAGAGAATCATCCTGTGTCAAATTCCCGCTTTTTATCAACATCAATTCTTTGTTATCGTTTTTCAGCATCATAATCTTTTACTCTGCTATGATCTGCTTTTTGAATAATTCGTTCCTGATGACGAAAATCCGGCGAAAAAACACTGCGAGTTGAATCAAAAGACTTAAACTGAACACCTAGTAAATCGAATACAGAGTGTATCGTGTCATCTGAGGTATAGGGTCGCTCAAGGATATTTCTGAACCGCTTATCAACATCCGGGTGCAAATGATGATATTCTTTTGACAACCAAACAATAAATGGGATTTCGAGACCGCCGTCAAAACTATGTCCATGAAAATCACCGGAATCATAGACTTCAAGGCCGTGGTCTGAAAGATAGATGAAAGAGCTGTATACCTGTCTGGCCCGCAAAAGTTCTATCATTTTGCTGATCACGAAATCATTATAAACAGTGGCATTATCATATTGGTTAATGATGCTGCTTTGACGCTGACTCTTACCCGGAACCGGGTCTTTGAATATATTGTACTCCGATGTGTACCGTACTCTATACGGGCTGTGTTGGCCCATCATGTGAATAAAGATGAATTTTCTGTTTGCGTCTTCCTCGAGAATCTTTTGGAAGGGGTCATGGAGCTTTTGGTCATAAGAAATATAACCCCGATTATCACTGAGATTCACAAATAAAGCTTGATCGCAGTTTCGGGCGAGAATGGTTGTAAGTGTTTCGTGTCGCCCAATCGGATTTTGGTTGGAAATCCAGTATGTTTTGTATCCTGCTTTTTTCAGGTAGTGGATCATCGTTCCCTTTGGCGCAGATTTGCCATAGATATCGTTGTTCTCAAATGTCAGCAGGGCATTTATATTGGGTATTGTGTTCAAATAAGCACAGATGACATTTGAAAAACAATAGATATCATTTCCCATTGATTCCATTAACGGGGTGGTCTGACGATGATATCCGTAAATCTCCATGTGATCCCGGTCAGCAGACTCTCCAACGACGAGTACATGTATTTCTTTATCCGGACGAGGCGAAATAAAGCTCACTTCGTCTAGTTGATTGAGAGGCAGTTTTAATCCTTCACGAGTTTCTCTTTGCAATCGATTATAATTGTTATAACCAGAGACACACTTTACAAAAAAATTATTACCCAGAATGGTTTCACGGGTTTTACCGTGAAACAGGGGGACCAGCAGAGGTAATACGAGTATCGGAACACAAATACGAAGATGGGACTTTGTCGTTTTTCGAGCAAGTTTATAAAACTGCCAAAGAAGCAATGCCCATAGCCCCAAAGGGATAAGTATAGGCAAAGAAAAAAGATAATCAAAGATATACCCACGAGCTTCTTCTTGGTTTGTTTCAAACAGGACATAAAAGATTGATTCCCCGGGCAATGTTTCATAGTAGAAGATATAAAAGCTCTGGGCGGCGCAAATCAGACTCTGTACAATAAATGAAACTACGATGCCCCATTGCGGTAATAACAAAATGATAATGCCGTAAACAGTCAATCCAAGCAGTTCGGCATACACCAGATCCGCTATACCTCCAAAGTCACCGGATTGAAAGCAGTAAAGCAAGTAAGGGGCAATAAAGATAAACAGAAAAGTTGACCAAAGAAGAATGCATCTGAAAGGAACGGCAGATTTTTTTCGAATCAATATGATCCCGGCTGTCAAACTATAAAGATTTGCGGTCCATAAGAGAATGGTGTTATGAACCGACAAACCGTCACCAATATAGTTAAAACCAAATTTCTCCAGCGTCCATTGGTTAATTATCAAGGGAGCGATGCATAATAAAACACCGGCGATAATGATTATTTTGCCGAGTTTCTTGTTTTTTGTTCCCATTTTCAGTACCGGCTTTTAAGTAATCAATCTTCGATTATTCAGATTTCTCATTATAATCTTTCTTAATCCAGAATACAAGAGGATATCTCGTGGAGCTATTTTCGAAACTTTTGAGTAATCATTGAACAAAGGTTTTCTTGCCCGGAGGGCGGTTTCGGGGTACAATATGATTTGGGAATCGCTTGTTTAGGAAAAAAACAATGCAGACGCGAAAATTAGGACAGACAGACGTGGAGCTAACGGTCATCGGCTTAGGCACATGGGCGATTGGCGGCCCGTGGCAGTTCGGCTGGGGACCGCAGGATGATGCCGAATCAGTACGGACGATTCATGCGGCAGTTGATGCAGGTATCAACTGGATAGACACAGCTCCCATTTACGGCTGCGGGCATTCCGAAGAAGTCGTCGGGCAGGCACTGAAACAGATGCGTCAAAAGCCGTTGGTCGCGACGAAGTGCGGCCTTTTGTGGAATGACAAACGCGAAAAAATAAACTGCCTCGACCATGACAGCATTATCAAAGAATGTGAAGACAGCCTCAAACGTCTGTGTGTTGAGGTGATTGACCTGTATCAGATGCACTGGCCGCAGCCGGAAGAACAAATCGAAGAAGGCTGGGAGGCGATGGCGTCATTGGTTGAGCAGGGCAAAGTGCGGCACATCGGCACATCCAATTTTACCGTTGCCCAACTTGAACGGATTGCCAAAATTCATCCCGTCGCCAGCCTGCAGCCGCCGTACAGTATGCTCCGGCGGAACATTGAAGAAAAACTATTGCCGTACTGCGGTGAAAATAATATCGGCGTGGTTTGTTACAGCCCGATGCAAAAAGGGTTGTTAACCGGCAAGTTCACCAAAGAGCACGTACAGACATTGGCACCGGATGACCATCGCCGCGGCGATGCCGATTTCACCGGGAACAAATTTGAACAAAATCTGAAAATCATCAATGCGTTAAGACCCATTGCTGACCGCAACGGAAAAACCATCGCGCAGTTAGCCATCGCCTGGGTATTACAAAAAGAGGAGGTGACGGCCGCGATTGTCGGCGCACGAAAACAAAAACAAATCGAAGAAACCGTGCAAGCAGGGGATTGGGTGCTAAGCGAAACGGATATTGAAGAAATTGAGAATATATTATCAAAAGAATAATAAGGACAGATAAAATGGCAAAGGATATGACAAATTACGCAAGTCCGCTGGTGGAGCGAAACGCGTCGAAAGAGATGGCGGCACTGTTCGGGCCCGACAAAAAGTTCACAACATGGCGCCGGCTGTGGCTGGAATTGGCGCGCGCTGAGCAGAAGTTGGGGCTGGACATTACGAATGTTCAGCTCAAAGAAATGCAAAAGCATCTGGACGACATTGACTATCAAAAAGCGGCGTGGTATGAAAAGAAATTCCGCCACGATGTCATGGCCCATGTCTATACATTCGGCGAGGCGGCGCCGAAAGCGGCGCCGATTATTCATCTGGGCGCAACAAGCTGTTATGTCGGCGATAATGCAGACTTGATTATCATGCGCGAAGGAATGCAGATACTGGCGGGCAAGTTGGCGGCATTGATTGACCGGCTGGGCAAATTCGCCAAACAATATCGCGCCATGCCGACGCTGGGTTTTACACATTATCAGCCCGCGCAATTAACGACCGTCGGCAAACGCGCGACGTTGTGGTGCTATGATTTCGCGATGGACCTTGCAGATTTGGAAATGCGAATTGAAACCATCCCGTTCCGCGGCGTTAAAGGCACCACCGGCACACAAGCTTCATTTTTGGCTTTGTTCAACGGTAATCATACCAAGGTAAAGAAACTGGACGAGATGGTCGCCAAAGCTTTCGGTTTTAAAAACCGCTGCGCAGTAACCGGACAAACCTATCCGCGCAAGATTGACAAACTCGTCGTCGATACGCTGGCCTCGGTTGCTCAGTCCGCCCATAAAATGTGCAACGACATTCGCCTGTTGGCAAACTTGAAAGAAATTGAAGAGCCGTTTGAAAAATCACAGATTGGTTCATCGGCCATGGCCTACAAACGCAACCCCATGCGATGCGAACGTACAACGGGGCTGGCCCGGCTGGTCATGAGTTTGGCATCCAGTCCGGCAATGACTGCCGCTGAACAGTGGCTGGAACGCACGCTGGACGATTCGGCCAATCGGCGCGTCAGCATCGCCGAGACGTTTTTGGCGACGGACGGGATTTTAGAAATTTCGATTAACGTCGCTTCCGGCTTGGTGGTGTATCCCAAGGTCATCGCCGCACGCGTCAGAGCCGAACTGCCGTTTATGGCAACGGAAAATATCATGATGGCGGGCGCCCGCGCCGGCGGCAATCGCCAGGACCTGCATGAAAAGATTCGTGTGCATTCACATGCGGCCGCCGCACAGGTCAAACAACACGGCAAGGAAAACGACCTGCTCGAAAGACTCAAAAATGACCCGGCGTTTGCCAAAGTGGACTTGAAAAAGGTCATGAACCCCAAAGATTATGTCGGCAGGGCACCCGAACAGGTCAATGAATTCATCGCCGAAGTTGTTGCACCTATCCGTCGCAAATACCGGAAAGAGTTAAATAAAAAAGTTGAATTAAAAGTCTAAACCCATGAAGCAATCTGCGTATACAATATTGTTGTTCGTTGGCTTATTATTGGCAGGGTGCGGTTCGCCGTGCCGGTGTCCGGAGTTGGTTACTACTGAGGGAATTATTGCGCCGGGAGCCGTGCTTCAGGAGATTTCGACCGAATTCAAATTTACTGAAGGACCGGCCGCCGATGCTGACGGTAATGTGTACTTTACCGACCAGCCCAACGATCGCATCATGGTTTACACCGCTGATGGCAAACTGGAAACCTTCATGCAGCCGGCAGGGCGGTCTAACGGTTTGTACTATGATTGTGTTGGGTTGATCTATGCCTGTGCGGATGAAAATAATGAATTGGCAATATTCTCAATCGAAGAGAAAAAACCTGCAGGGCCGCCGTGGGGATTAGTGAATACGTACAAAGGCAAACGTCTAAACGGACCCAACGATGCGTGGATTCGCCCAAAGGGCGGCATCTATTTTACAGACCCGTTTTACAAACGTCCCTGGTGGAAACATGACAGGCCGCCGCAGGATGTCCAGGGAGTTTATTTCCTGCCGAATAAGGGTGATTTAGCCCCGACGTTTTATAATCCACAGATTACTCCAAACGAGATTTTGTCGCCGTTGTTAGTCCGTGTGATTGACGATATGAAACAGCCCAACGGCATCATCGGTACGCCGGACGGAAAAACGCTTTATGTCGCCGACATCGGCGCGGGCAAGACGTATGCGTATGACATCCAGCGTGACGGGGCCCTGACCGGCAAGCGGCTTTTTTGTGAGATGGGCTCAGACGGCATGACGATTGACTGCTGCGGTAATGTGTATCTAACTGGAAAGGGCGTAACAGTGTTTAATGAAAACGGCAAACAGATCGAACACATCCATGTACCGCAGCCATGGACGGCGAATGCAACCTTCAGCGGCAAAAAACGCAACATGCTGTTCATTACCGCCGGGACGGGGGTTTATAGGTTAAAGATGAATATACGCGGTACAAAGTAATTATCTATTAAAGTACTCAGGAGACAAATGTGGATAAGCAACAATTAACAAAGCGGATTAAGGAAGCGTCTTATCTGGAAGGCGATTTTCTTCTGCGCAGCGGCAAACGCAGTAAATATTACATGGATAAATACCTGTTCGAGACCCAGCCGGATATTTTGAAGGCATTGGGCAAAGAATTCGGCAGGCATCTCACCGGTGACGTAACGCTCATCGCGGGCGCCGAGCTGGGCGGTGTGGCACTGGCGGCGGCAACCGCGATGCAAGCCAATAAGCCGTGGATCATCGTCCGCAACAGCAAAAAAGACTACGGCACCAGCAAAATGGTCGAAGGCGTGCTCAAGGCCGGGGATGTCGTGTTGCTGGTTGAGGATATTGCCACCACCGGCGGGCAGGTATTGGAAGCGGCCAAAATCATCACCGAAGCCGGAGCAACCGTCAAAAAAATCGTCTGCGTCATCGACCGTAAACAGGGAGCCCGCGAAAACATCGAAACCGCCGGCTACGTCTTCGACAGCATTATCACCAAAGAAGATTTAGGTATCACGGATTAGAATATGACTATTACAGGATATATCATTTTTATTCTTGGCAGTTTTATTAGTCTTTTAAACTTCTATCTTTCTTTTGTCCGGTATCCAATATATAGACTATGCGGAGGAACAAAAGAAAATTATAAGTGGGTTTCAGGTATTCCTGTGTTTGGTTCTGTGTTTGTGTTAATCGGTATTTTTATTTTGTTTCACATTAAATGGGTACTTGTCTCGGGTATTATCATTGGTCTTTTAGACACAGCCGGCATACACTGGTGCATCGGAACCTTAGTTTACTATTCACTTTTTAAGAAAAACAATGAAGGATAAATTTACTTGCCCTGTATATCGATGATATCTTGAATAATTAGTTTGGCGGACGCAGCTTTGGTGATGTTTTCGAATGTCAACCAATTTTCATTTTTGGTTTTAATGTGCAGGGTGGAGCAATCGGCGCCGATGGCCGCCGGTTCGTTGGCGACGACCATATCGAGCTTTTTTCTTTTCAGCTTTTTTTCGGCATTTTCTAAAAGATGTGTATCTTCCAATGCAAACCCGACAAGAATTTGGTTCGCTCTTTTATTCCTCCCGGCCCATTTAAGAATATCCTGGGTGGGTTTCAGGTGCAGGGATAAAACGGATTGCTCTTTTTTGATTTTCGTGTTGCTGCTTACGGCGGGTTTATAATCCGACACCGCCGCGGCCATAATCAGGCAGTCGCATTTTTCAAACTCCGCTTTGACGGCCTTGAACATTTCGTCACTGGTTACAACGTCAATAACCTTCGCCTCTTTGGGAGCTTTAAGCGATACGTTCGCGGAAATCAAGGTAACGCTGTGCCCGGCTTTGATGGCCGCACGGGATAGAGCGTATCCCATCTTGCCGGAGCTGGCATTCGAGATAAACCGTACCGGGTCAATATACTCCCGCGTCCCTCCGGCCGTAATCAGGATGTTGCGTGTTTTTTTCATGGCGTGCATGATGTGGTGAGCACACAGGCCCACCCTATGTGCATTTGGCTTAGAGACCGGCAATCGCTTCGATGATTGCCGCAGGTTCGGCCATTCTGCCCACGCCTTCCGTGCCGCAGGCCAGGCGTCCGGTTTCAGGGCCGACCGTTTTAAATTTCAATTGCTCGGTTAAAATCGCCATGTTCTTTTGGACAATCGGATTGGCCCACATCTGGCAATTCATCGCCGGGGCCAGCAGCACCTTCTTATCACAACAGACAC
>JADHXS010000110.1 GCA_016782835.1 Phycisphaerae bacterium
GTATCCGGAATTAATTCCCGGCGCGTATCATTGATGACCTTGGGGATTTTAATATTCATGATGTTAGTAGTATTCACCGCATCTCGGACCAGCAATCCATCAAATCTTTCCATTCTAAAATCAAGACTGTTTGTTTTAAGATATTCAGGGGGTTGTATATAAACTTCCCAGTTCGGTGTGGTTGAAATATATTTTTCTGCCCCGGAAAGAAATTTCCTTCCGGAAGCCCGCGAGGTATCTATAATGATCATGATTTTTTTCAAACAAAAACTCCCGCCAACGCATAATGGTTATATTTTAACGCAATATGGCCTTTCCGGCAAGGTCTTTTCTTATAAAATCAATATACTCGAACAACTTTATTTTATTGTCTTAAGAACGGAGAGATTGATGGCTTATACAATTGGCTTGGACTATGGCACAAATTCAGTCCGGTGTTTAGTCGTTAATGTTTTGGATGGCAGCGAAGTTGGCACCGCAGTCTATGAGTATGAAAGCGGTCAGGCCGGAATTTTATTGGATCCGGCAGATCATAATGTCGCACGCCAAAATCCTGATGATTATCTAAAAGGGCTCGAAGTTACAATCAAAGAAGCTCTTGCTCAAACCAAACAAGCAGATTCGTCTTTTGACTCAGCTAACGTGGTGGGCATTGGTGTGGACACCACCGGCTCAACACCGATTCCAGTGGATACCGAAGGTACGCCGCTGGCGATGAAGCCGGAATTCAAAGACAATCTCAATGCATACGTCTGGCTGTGGAAAGATCATACCAGCTATGCCGAGGCGGCTGAAATTACTGAACTGGCCCAAAAAGAGTATCCCGAGTATTTAGACAAATGCGGCGGTATCTATTCATCAGAATGGTTTTTCAGTAAAATTCTAAATTGTTTGCGAACGGCTCCGGAAGTCTTCGATGCGGCATATACTTGGGTTGAACACGCCGACTGGGTCACAAGCGTCCTGACAGGGACCGAACACCCTGAGGCAATGAAACGCTGTCGTTGCGCGGCCGGGCATAAAGCATTTTTCAATACTGTCTGGGGTGGATATCCAGCAAAGGATTTTCTGGTAAAGCTGGATCCTAAACTTGGTGCTTTGCGTGATACGCTGCCGGATAATACATATACCGTTGAGGATGCTGCGGGTGGATTATCGGAAACGTGGGCTTCTAAACTGGGGCTTAAAGCAGGGATACCGGTCGCGATGGGAGCATTTGACTGTCATCTTGGAGCGATCGGGTCCGGTGTTGGGTCGGGTACAATGGTCAAAGTCATGGGGACCAGTACGTGCGATTTGATGGTTTCCGATGCCTCAATCCCGCTTCAGGATATTCCAGGGGTTTGCGGAATTGTTGACGGTTCGGTCCTTCCCGGTTTCTTTGGAATCGAAGCGGGCCAGTCTGCGGTAGGTGATATCTTTAACTGGTTTGTGAATTATATTCAACCCGGAGGCCATAAGGATGGTTTACATCAGATTCTGACCGAGAAAGCGGCAAAACTTCAACCCGGACAATCCGGACTGTTGGCACTGGACTGGAATAACGGCAACCGGACCATCCTTGTGGATCAACGACTGACGGGCTTGCTGCTTGGTCAGACACTTCATACGAAGCCAGAAGAAATTTATCGAGCGTTAGTGGAGGCAACTGCGTTTGGCGCCCTGACGATCATTAATCGCATTGAAGGATACGGTGTCAAAGTCAATGAGGTTGTTAATTGCGGGGGGATTGCAGAGAAAAATCCGGTCGTCATGCAAATTTATGCGGATATCCTCGGCCGAGAGATGAAAGTGTCACGTTCAGCTCAGACGTGTGCGCTCGGCTCGGCGATTGCGGCGGCGGTTGTTGCCGGCAGTACTGCGGGCGGATATGATGATTTCGCTTCGGCGCAGGCGGCTATGACGGGAGTTAAAGAAGTCGTTTATAAGCCGAATCATGAGAACAACGCGGTCTATATGAATCTATACAAACTTTATAAGCAGCTTCATGATGGATTCGGTGTTCCGGGAACAAAAGTGAAGATGACAAATGTTATGAAAGATCTGCTCGAAATTAAAGAAAGCAGTCGGGGATAAACAATGTTGGAAAGTCTTAAAATTGATGTTTGTGAAGCAAACCTGGAACTAAAACGAAATGACCTGATCATCTACAGTTGGGGCAATGTCAGTGGAATTGATCGTGACAAAGGCATTGTAGCGATCAAGCCGAGTGGTGTTTCTTATGATACATTGACGCCGGATGATATCGTTTTACTCGATCTTGACGGCAATGTAGTGGAAGGTGCCTTACGTCCTTCTTCGGATACACCGACTCATCTTGAGTTGTATCGACATTTTCCGAATATTGGTGGTGTCTGTCATACGCATTCACTGCATGCGACGATTTGGGCTCAAGCTTGTCAGCCTATTCCCTGCTTGGGCACGACGCATGCGGATTATTTCTACGGATCAATTCCGATTACTTCGGTCATGACAAAAAAACAAATACCGTCTGAATATGAGCTGAATACGGGTAAAGTGATTGTTGAGACATTTAAGCAAATAGATCCCGATGAAATGCCGGCGGTGCTGGTGGCTAATCATGGGCCGTTTAACTGGGGGGCTGATCCAGCTAAATCAGTCGAATCAGCAGTCGTTCTTGAACAGGTTGCTGAGATGGCATTAAAAACTGCTATTCTGAAACCAGAGTTGCCGGCAATCTCTCAAGTATTGCTGGAAAAACATTATTTACGAAAACACGGCAAGAACGCCTATTATGGTCAAGATATATCTTAGAGAGGACTGAAATGAGTACTTTAAAAGAATTTGAAGTATGGTTTGTGACCGGAAGTCAGCACTTATATGGCCCGGAAACGCTTAAGCAAGTGGATATTGATTCAAAAACAATTGCTGATTCACTCAATGATTCGTCAGTGATTCCTTGCAAGGTTGTCTTTAAGCCGGTTTTGAAGACGCCTGATGAAATTACCCAGTTATGCATTGATGCCAATACTGCACCGAATTGTATTGGATTGATTACATGGATGCATACGTTCAGTCCGGCCAAAATGTGGATTTCAGGGCTGTCGCTCCTGCAAAAACCTTTTGTACACCTGCACACACAGTTCAATCGTGATATCCCATGGGATAAGATCGATATGGATTTTATGAACTTAAACCAGTCTGCCCACGGCGGCCGTGAGTTCGGTTTTATCTGTTCCCGACTTCGCAAAAATCGTAAGGTTGTGGTAGGTCACTGGCAGGAAGAAGATGTTCAGCAACAATTAGGCACTTGGACGCGAGCTGCCGCCGGTTGGAATGAAATGAAAAGCATGAAAGTCTGCCGCTGGGGTGACAACATGCGAGAGGTCGCTGTGACCGAAGGTGATAAGGTCGAAGCACAGAAGCAGTTTGGATTATCTGTCAATGGTTATGGTGTTGGGGACTTGGTTGCTGTCGTCGAAAAGGTTACAGATGCCGAAGTTGATAAATTGATCGCTGAATATAAAGATCAATACAAGTTCAACGTTCAGGATGCACAGATGGATTCCCTTCGGGCCGCTGCCAAGATCGAAGCCGGGATGCGAGCGTTTCTTGATCAGGGCGGATTTAAGGCGTTCACTACTACGTTTGAAGACTTACACGGATTGCTTCAATTACCCGGCCTGGCGGTTCAGCGATTGATGGCTGACGGCTACGGCTTCGGAGCTGAGGGTGACTGGAAAACGGCGGCGTTGGTGCGCACCATGAAATTGATGGCAACCGGACTGCCCGGCGGAACCTCGTTTATGGAAGATTATACTTATCATCTGGATCCTGCGAATACTAAAGTCTTAGGTGCCCATATGCTGGAGGTCTGTTCCTCCATTGCCGACGCCACACCTTCGTTGGAAGTGCATCCGCTGGGGATCGGCGGAAAAGCCGATCCCGTTCGCGTCGTCTTTAATGTTGCCCCGGGTGCCGGTCTGAATGCATCCCTGGTTGACATGGGCAACCGGTTCCGCATGATCGTCAATCCCGTTGACGTGGTTAAGCCGGATGCGGATCTGCCAAACCTGCCGGTGGCCCGCGTGGTCTGGGTGCCCAGGCCCGATCTGAGGGTCGGTGCGGCCGCATGGATTCTGGCGGGTGCAGCACATCATTCCGGTTTCACGATGGCATTGACCGCCGAGCACATGGAAGACTTGACCGAAATGGCCGGAATCGAATATTTGTGCATTGATGAAAACACCACGATCTCCGATTTCAAGCAGAATATCCGGAACAACGAGATATATTATATGCTTGCAAACTCATTAACATGAAATATTTCACATGTTTAAATAGAATCTCACTAATTAGTTCCTGTTACGGAAAGGATTTCATGTGAAACTTATACAAAAAAAACCTGTCCCTGTTATTACCTGGTTACCGAAAAACCAATAAGAAAGGAACAGGCCAATGAGATTAAAATCAACGCATCAACAATACTTTGACTTTACTCATAAATCAAGGCTAAAAGTTCTGAACGAATAACCATGATCTTGCAAATATCAGACAATCGTGGGGTTTAACACAGGAGGTCTTATGAATCTCGGAAAGAATTCGTTGCGGGATGGGTTTTTCAATAACAGTAGCGTTTATCTTAAGATAAAAAGTGGAGTTGATATGAAAATCGTAGTCAACAGGCGGAGTTTCTTAAAACAAACGATTGGTGTTAGTGCCGGCATTATTGGTTTTCCTTATATCGTGCAGCCTTCGGCACTGGGCAAGCCCGGCATCGGGCATGTTTGCTTTTAGTTGTGTCATAAATTTCCGGTCGATGCGGTATCGTCGGACAATGAGGATGGCCAGAGATGCGAAAAGGGCTCCAAATACGAATGTCATGGCGGCCACTTTTGTCGTTGCTGCCGGTAATTGCACATCACTGCCGGAAACAAAGCCGGCCCAGGACAGGCACAGCCCCTGTAAAAACAATCCAACGGCCCAGACACCTTTCATGACGAAGGCGAACATGGCCGAGTAACTGCCGTCTTTTAGGATGCCGGTGCGATGTTTATTGACTTCGGAAATATCGGCAATCATGGATGTGACGACCGGTTGCATGATACCGCTGCCCATCCAGTATGACGCCTGCAGAATGGCAAACACAATCACCGAAACCGGCACCGTGATGTCATACCACGGTAATGTTGAAACAAGGCGTGGGTCAATGATGCCGCCGACAAAAAGAATCAAAAGCATCAGATTGCTGACGATACACAGACATGCCGCGATGTAAACAGCTGGTTTTTTGTCCAGCTTTTTGGAGATAAACATTGCCAGGACGGATCCGATGGCGAACCCGGCCATCCCCAGACCATGCACAAAGCCTTTCTGGCCGCCGGTAAAGTGCATGTAGTGGATATAGGTATACATTTGCAGTGAGGCGACAAAGGCGGTTCCAAACGTGGCCACCGCAAAAAAGGTGAACACCACACGGGCATTTTTGTCCAGCAGGATATCCCGGATATCGCGGAAGAAATCGCTCAGTTTATTGCCGGCTAAGTGTTTTTTTTGTCGTGTGTCCACGGCGTATCGTCGTGTCGAAAACACACAAAAAAGAACGATTATTAAGGTCGTAATTGAAAAAACCGTTCCCATTTTGTGATAGTTCGACTTAAAATGGGTCCCGTCGATGTCGCCGCGATTGGCGAAAAAGATTGGCCAGGCCAGTGCCGGTCCCAGCAGATTGGCGGCCATGTTGAAGATAAAGCGAAAGCTTTGGAGTTTTGATCGGCCGTCATAGTCGGTGCAGACCTCAAACCCCAGTGCAGTGTAAGGGACAATGAAGATGGTCAGGGCGGTACGGAACAAAAGATTAACGCTCAGTATGTACCAGAAGACCATTGTCTGACTTCTAAAGGGCTCTGGGATGGCCCAGATAAAGTAAAATGAAATTGCCAGCAAAACGCCGCCAATCAAAATATACGGATGGCGGCGGCCAAAACGGCTGCGTGTGTTGTCGCTGATGTGCCCCATGATCGGATCCGTAATGGCGTCCCAGAACATGGTGACCGACAGTGCCAGACCGGCCCATTTGGAGTCCAGTCCCAGGGCCTGCGTGTAGTAGAGCATGGAAAAGCCCAGGACGCTGTTGACGGTCAGCGAGACCGCTCCTTCACCGGTGGCATAGGCTGAGATGCTGCGCAGCGATGCAATGGGGCCATCGCAGGAGTCGGTCGTATTAAGCTGTTCAGTCGTTTCCATGTGTCAGATCGTTTGCGGCAGCGTGTTTGGCTGCACTTCTTTCGTTGAGGATGCGGCGGGTTTCCAGTGATTTTTCTTTGGTGATCGGGTAGAATACAAATACAATAATCGTCAGCAGGAACGCAACCGCCTGGCCAACAATAAAAAAGAGTTTCATATTGTGCAGGACATCGGATGAAACGCCGATTTCCTTGGCTGCGGTTGTGTCAAATCCGGAAAACTTGATGACCAGACCGCCAACGACTGCCGTCAGTGCCAGCGATGCTTTCTGGGCAAAACTGTAAACTGCGCCGTAAATCCCTTCCCGGCGAAGACCGGTTTTGAGTTCATCCTCATCGCAGATATCAGCGACCATTGAACTGAGCATTAGCCAGCAGCCCTGCAGGCCAATACCGCAGATAAAGAACGAAACAAGTTGTAGGTACGGCATTTTTGGGGTAATGGTAAACCACATGCTCAGGACGCCAAGCATGGCAACCGACAGGCCGCCTATCATGGCGTTTCGTTTGCCGTAGCGGATGGAAAACCATGTTAATAACGGTAAACTCAGATAGGATGTCAGGGCCGCCAATGATCCGCCCATTGCTGAAAGTGTAGCGCCGCTGGCTTCATCGCCGCCGTACACATAATAAATATTGACATACAGCGACAAGGTTCCGATGCCGAACAGGGCAAACATGAAGATCACAAAACCACCCAGCAGAATCAGGTAGGGTTTGTTTTTCAGGGTGTAAAGCATAGCGTGGAACAGATTGATCTTTTCCTGATTCTGTATCTCCTTGTTTTCACGGCAACTCAGGACCGGCAGTATACCAGTGATAATAATCACCGCCCCCAGTGCGATACCGACCCAAAGAACCCCGACTGCCGCATCGCCTCCAAAGATTGGCAGCAGACACAATTTATATAGCCAGGGGACCGTCAGACTGCCCAGCAGGCCAATATACATTCGCCAGGCCAGCACTTTGGTTCGTTCATTATAATCGGTCGTCAGTTCATATCCTAAAGCTGTGTAGGGGATGACAAAGACTGTGTAGGCCCCGGTGTAAACGATTGCCATCAGGGTAAAATACCAGAACATACCCTCTTCGGTTCGTACCGGAGGCATCCAGATCAGTGGCAGCAGGATAGCTGACAAAATTGCTCCCAAGGCGATATAGGGCTTTCGTCGCCCAAAACGACTTCGTGTGTTGTCGCTGATGTTGCCCATGATCGGGTCGGTGATCGCATCGAACAGTCGCGGGATGGACATGGCGATGCCGACTTTAACTGGGTCCATACCGAGGGTGATGTTGTAAATGGGCATTGCCAGAACGATCAGTGAACTGGTGATGAAATTATCGGCCAGGCCGCCGGCGCCCCAGGCCATACGGGTTTTTAATGGGACATGAGTGGGTGTTTGTGTTTGCAATGTCGTTTCCTTTTGAGCCTCTTGCAAAACCTCAAGAAATGGAGTCTTGGCAGTGAGCGTCAACTGAGAGAATTCATGCCGAAGGGTGT
>JADHXS010000014.1 GCA_016782835.1 Phycisphaerae bacterium
ATAAACATCGGAACGGTTAATGCCAGCGATGGGCCGACACCGCGGATGATTTTTTCGCTGATTTTTTCTCGGTCCAGCGCCCGGCCGAAGTTGAACGTAAAGGCCTTTTTGAAATGGTCGAGAAACTGGCTGTCCCGGCTCAAAAACAGTGGCTTATCGAACCCGTATTCGTGACGAATTTCCGCGATGGTTTCGGCATCGGCGTTCTTGCCGGCGATCTGCTGGGAGATATCCCCCCCCACCAGCGTAAACAGGCAGAACGTCACGAGCAGCACGCCCATCACGATTGGAACCATATATAACAATCGTCGGATAATATACGCCGTCATTTGTCTTTCTTCTTTTGCTTCAACTCTTTCAGCAACTTCTTATAGGCGTTTCGCTTTTCCAAGTCAATTTTATAATACCGGCTTTTCCCAAACGCCCCATGCGCAAAGATATGAATCTTATAATTCTCCAGCCAATCATGCTTCAAGACATAGCCCATTCGATGTAAAGTAAAAACACCGGGGTAGTCATCCAGAAACATTCGCTCTAACCGACGATAAATCTGCTTTACATCTTCATCAAACGGCATGACTTCAACTTTTGCAAACAATGCATCATACTCAGGATTCGAATAAAAAAACCAGTTACTGCCCGGTGCAAATGCCTTTGTTGTAAAACTGTCTAAGAAATCAATCGCGTCGGGACTGCCGGCACTGATGCCGCTGGCAAACATCTGGAATTGTCCTTTCAGCGCACCTTCGATATACGTCGGCCAATCCATATATGAGACTTCAAGCTGTAACCCGACATTTTCAAATTGTCTCTGGGTCAATTGTCCATATTGTCTGGCGTACGTATCGGTTCCCGGCATTGCCAGTTTCAGTTTTGGAATCGGGCCGCCGTAAGTTTTTTCTGCTTCTTTGATTAATGCGCGGGCTTCCTCCGGATCATATTTTGAATAGCCATATTGATAAATATCCCGATCATATGAATTCAGTCCTGGGGGAATTAATCCATGAGCAACCATGTTGCGCCCATTTGCCAATATGTCGTTCATTCGATCACGGTCAACGCATCGACTGATCGCCTTTCGAAGCGGGAGATTATTTCCAAGAATCGGGTCTTTAAAATTAAACCCAATCCAAAAAACAGACGGGTCGTTGAAACGGACCAGTTCGATTCCCCGCTCCTTCATCGCCTGTGTCTCTTCCATGTTTTGAAGATTAACCGACTCATTGAAGTTATCTTTCGGAATTCCCATCCCGTCGATTTCACCCCGCATAAAAAGCAGCCAGGCCGGCTGACTTTCTTCGATTACACGCCAGATAATTCGGTCCGCAAAAGGAACCGGCATCCCTGCATCAACTAAAAGTCCTGCTTCCGCATCATCGGGTTGGCCTTCGGAAGGATACAACTCACCCCGCCAGTTTTCATTTCGAACGACCTCAATATAAATCCCTCGCTGCCATATTTTGAGCTTATAAGCGCCGGTACCAATCGGATGACTAATAATATCCGGCCCGTAATACTCCACCGCTTCATGCGGCATCGGCGAGGACATGTTATCCGTCAAAAGAACATCGATGATCTGAGGCCAGGGTTTGACCACTTTGATCTGGAGCGTATAGTCATCCAATGCCTTTAAGCCTTCAACCTCGTAAGAGTAATCGACATCCAGTTCTTTTTTGAATTGCCTGGTGTATTCCCGAAACGCGTCCAGCCCGATAAATCTTTCTTTGATGTTTGTCCAGTTCTGATTGGGGTATCGAATATTGGCAATCCGCTTTAGTGCATAGACAAAATCCTGTGCGGTGACCTCTCGGCCTTTACCATCGGGAAAACAAGCGTCATCCTGATAATATACTCCCTTCATGATATGGAAGGTGTAGGTTAACAGGTCATCGCTGATCGTCGGCAGTTCTTCGGCTAACGTCGGAACCGCAACATAGGGGCGTTTCAGGTAATCATACGTATACAGTGCTTCACAGATATGCCCAAGGACCAAGCCGGAATAAACACCCCGTGAGTTCCCCGGATCCAATGTCTGTAATTTTGTCGGCATAAGATACCGCAACACCATCTCATCCGAATCGCCGTCGCCGCCCTTTCCAGAACAGCCCGACAAAATAAACACCAGCACACAAAGTACCGCTAAAAGAAACCAACGAATGCTGCCGCGTAAGGATGGGTCTGCGGTTTTGTCATGCCGGACTTGATCCGGCATCCAGACGTTGACGCTCTGGACCCCGGCTCGTAGGCCGGGGTGACATTGCATAGAGACGGTATTACACATCACCTGCTTACCTGAATGTCTTTCTATATTTCTCACGTTTTTGCATATCGATTTTGTAATATTTTAACTGTCCGAACCCGATTGTATCGGCTTTATACGGGTCGGGCTTGAGATTTTCAAGCCAGCCATGATGGATGATATAGCCAACCCGATGGTAGACAAACGCACAGGGCATCTGTTCCAGTACAATCCGCTGGGCCTGGCGGTAAAGTTCGGTGCGTTCGGGGCTGTCCGACATAATTGACACTTGCTCGAAAATTGCGTCAAATTCCGGATTGTTAAAGTTCGTACTGTTCGGCCAGGAGGCGTTTGGGCTATAAAAACACCCCAGAAAACTCTCCGCGTCCGGATAATCCGCCATCCAGCCGGTAAAAAACAATTGATGGCTGGAGTTTCGCAGTTTTTCCAGAAACGTCGGCCAGTCAAACAACTCCGTCTCCACATTCAGACCGATTTCGGAAAGACTGCGGCTCAAAAATTGCAGCGTCTGTTTTTGCTTGGTATTCGTTCGGCCAATCGCAAGGCGTAATCGGGGAATCGGCCCACCATGAATTTTCTCGGCTTCTTTCAAAAATGCTTTGGCTTTCTCCGGATCGAACCGACACGGTGACCAGTCTTTGACGGTTTCGTCGTATCCGGCCATTATCAGAGGAATAAAACCGAACGCGGGCCTGCCCTGGCTGCTTTCGATAATCTCGATGAATTTTTCCCGGTCAATCGCGTAATTAATCGCATAACGTAATGCTTTGTTTCGACCGAGAACGGGGTCGTTCATATTCATGCCAAGCCAAAATGTGCTCGGTTCATCAAACAGCCTTAACTTCATACCCCGACGCTCCATTTCCTCCGTCAATTTGGTCCCCATCGATACCGCCTGTCCGAAGTTGTCTTTCGGGATGCTGTTGATGTCAATATCGCCTCGCATCAATAACAGCCATCTTGGCTGGTCCTCAACGATAACCCGCCAGAAAACACGATCAATAAACGGTAGTTGTTTACCGGCATCGACCAGCAAGCCCGCCTCTGCATCACCGGGGCTGCCTTCGGAAGGGTAAAGATTCGTGCGATAATTCGGATTTCGAACCGCTTCCAGGTAAACTCCGCGATGCCATTGCTTTAAAATGAACGGCCCTGTTCCGACCGGGTGTTTGACAATGTCTTCCCCATAATAATCCACCGCATCTTTTGCCATCGGCGCTGTCGGCGTATATGCCAGCCAATAGATTAACTGTGGCCAGGGACGGTTCAGTTTGAAAACCAGCGTGAAATCGTCTTCAGCATAAAGCCCTTCCACCGGACGGTTGTAATCAACCTCGTCCTTCGCACAGCTTTTGGTGTAATTGCGAAATTCATCCAGTCCCGCAATCCGGCCGTCAAAAATATACCAGCTTTTGCTTTGCACCTTGACATTGGCAATTCGTTTCAATGCGAACACAAAATCATGAGCCGTCAGCATCTGCCCTTTACCATTCAGGAAACAGGGGTCATCATGGAAATAGACGCCTTTTTTGACGGGAATGCGATAGGTTTTCCCGTCATCGTTGACCTCCGGCATGCCCGCCGCCAATTCCGGGATAACCTGTTGAGGACGTTTCAGGTAATGATAAGCATAAAGGGACTCATAAAACTCTTTACAAACGCCGTCCGACGCCGTATCGCCGACATCCGCCGGATCGAGTGTCTGAAGTTTGCTCCGCAAACGCTGATTGAGCACGATTTCACGGGAGTTTTGCTCGGAATGCTTTGGCTTGCAGGAAGGAACAAAAAAAAGAAAGACCATCGCACCCAACAGTACAATTTTATGATAAATTAGTCTCTCTTTATGTGCTTCCGGATTATACAATAATGAAATGTTTTCCATTCTTTCCGCAGGCACTTTCTTGATTATACAGGTACCTGGTTATTCTTCGCTTCTTTTTAAACTCGCCGGAGGCTCACCAATCGCAGGCGGTTCGGTAATTGGTTTGCCGGAGGCATCTTTTCCATAATCGAACTTATAAAGCGTACCCAAATCGCCCGACCTTAATCGGTCGCCGAAAATGGTCTCATATTCACGATCCAAACCCACTTTTCGCTGGATGGCTCTGAAAACCCCCGTTTGGGGAACACTCAGCATTTTGCCAAGAACTGCTTTGTCAACTTCTAAAATCACATTGATTAACTGTTCGATCTGTGCATCGGAAAGAACATCCTGTCCCGACATATAACACTGAAAAACAAGCGAATACAGTTCTGCAAATTTGCGGGCAAACGTACGTTTAACCTCAGCATCCGGTGCCATCATCGCGATATTACCCATAGCAATAAGCAACTCTGCATCCATGCCCCCATGCTCAAACGACCAGTTTTTATATGCGTCGATGCACTGATCGGCAATTGTTAAGAGTATTTCACGGGCAGTTGGATGATCCATCGCAACCGCAAAGTTAATAATCATTGTCTGTATCTCAACCTGCTGTTCGAACTCAAGCCGCTGTTTTAACGCATTTAAAATCTTTTCTTCTATTTTTTCATCAGCGGTTATTTCTGATGAAAGCAATTGTATAACACCCGAATTTGTCACCGCTTTGACCGCCCAATACCGCACAACCGGATTCTTATCGTTTAGCAACGGCAATGCGGTATCCGCCAAAGAAGGATTTTTCAACTGAGCCGTTAAGACCATCAGATTCTGTTTAACCAATTGCTGTTTTTGGGCATCTTCAATGCGAGCAACATTTTCTAAAGAAGTTTGCAAATTCCGTTTGGCCGCCAAAATATAAGCAGAGGTATAAAATGAAAGCGGTTCATCACCCATTTGTTCTTCAAGCCGCCTGCGAATGTCTACGATATCCTGAGCGGTCTCAGAAAGCAGCATGGTATTTAGTGAGGTTTCCCAGAATTCCTCAATGAGAGTATGATCTGCGGTTTGAAGTTCCGAACGATTATTTTCCGTGCGAAGTCGGATTTCTTCAATATCTGACGTAGTAACGGCATGCAACGGAAAAACCAAAAAGAAGACTAAAAACACCGTAATTTGCTTCATGTTGAGCGGCCCATAAAAAAATCAAATTAAATAAGTCCATTAACCACCAAGGGATTAGGAAGGATACAACAGCACAGCAAACCTGTCAAGGAAATTCAGATTTGGCCATCTCAAGACATTTACTTGATATGAATAATTAAACATCCTTTCAAGATGCCCTGTCCACAACAAAAACACATATTAAAAATATGGCAATATAGACAATATGGGCAAGTTAAATTATTTTTTTGATATTATATTTAAGACACATAGTTCGTTTTATAGGACTAAGAGACACGGTAATGGAATATATCTGTATTTATTATATGTAGTTAAGATAATGTATAAGAAACAATGGCAATCCATCCCAAACAACCTATCTTGCCTATTTTTACTAAAGTTTCTGAGACCTCGTCTCCGATACAACCCTTGAACGATATTTCCTATTTTAACATTTGAATCAAAACTCATAGAAATATAGATAGAACAGGAAAGGATGAAAAAGAAAATGAAGACATCAATAAACAAAGAAGCCATTCTTGAACATTACATGCGAGCCCTTCTTGTTGGCGACAGAAATCAATGCCGAGCTGTTATCGAAGAAACCCTCCACAGCGGAATGACGGCACATCAGGTCTACATGGATATCATATGGCCGATTATGGTCGATATTGACAAATTGTACCGGGAAGATAAGATCGATTCGGCCCAGGAAGCCTTTGCGTCACGCATCAACCGTACGATTGTTAACCAATTGCAGAACAAGTTGCCTCATCGACCCGCAAAAAATAAAAAGGTTGCCATCGTGACGGAATCGTCGGAACAAGCCGAACTCGGCGGTCAGATAATTAATGACCTCTTTGAAAGCGACGGTTGGGATACACGCTTTCTGGGAGGAACCGTCAACCACGACGATATTATGGCCTTTGTTCACAGTTACGCTCCTGATATTTTATTGCTGTACGGTTTTAATGGAAAGGATGCTCCCGCGATACGTAATTTAATTGATACGATTCGCGGGGTGAATGCTTTCCCGGAAATGAAAATCATGCTTTCCGGCGGGATATTTTCTCGTGCCCAGGGACTCTGGGAAGAAATTGGAGCAGATTTGTATGCAGAAACAGCTTCGGAAGCCGTGATGATGGCACAATTACCGCCGGATCGAGTACCAAAACCTGAAAGAACGATCAAGCAACGTTACCAGTCAAATACGGCAGAAACTGAAATAATGGAAATTTCAATGAGTTAACACCCACCTTTCCTTTAAATACTTACTTCGTTAATGCCGGATGGTTTTCCCGTTCGGCATTTTTTACAAAAACAGACCCAAATACACGGCTATCAAAAAAAACTGATAAATTGATTGCAAACGCTTATATGAATCGCTATAAGTAAAAGCTTGTTTATTCTGATGAAACACATTTTATTGCTGATTTGGATAGTCTAAAAATGATTTTAACACAAATACTTCAGCCTACATGTATTAAGGTTCCTTTGAACGGCAAGAACAAAGAAGATGCCATTGAAGAGCTCGTAAATTGTCTTGCGGATAATAACCTGGTGACAGATCGCGGTGACGCATTTGAAGCGGTTATGGCTCGCGAACAGACCCGCAGCACCGGCATCGGTTCCGGCATTGCAATTCCTCACGGAAAATGCTCCGCCGTCAAAGAACTGGTCATGGCGATTGGTATCGCTCCCGAAGCAATCGAGTTTGAAAGCATTGATAACAAACCGGTATCCATCATCATTCTGCTTGTCTCACCGCCGGATCAGACAGGCCCGCATATTCAGGCCTTGGCACGCATCAGCCGACTGATGCTGGACACCCAGTTTAAAAACCAGTTGGAAAAGGTCACTTCCCCGGAAGAATTGTATGACCTGATCAGTACAAAAGAATCAGAATAAATCATTCAGGATTAGAATCATCTTTCCATAAGCCGGCTGAGTAAAACGGCATAAAAATCCTCGTGCGCTGTCTTTTCCAGCCACGGATAGTGTCCGCATCGCTGCCATTCGTAATACTCTAATTGAGGCAGGTAGATTTTCAAGGTATCTCGAATCATCTGTCCCGGATGGGGATCCTCATTTCCATGCAGCATTAATACCGGCACATGAATCGTTTTAAATGCCGCTGGATAAACGCCCTCACGCTGAAGCCGCATCATATCCCTCCAGGTTTGTTCATGCCCCAGTGCATCATAATACACCACTTCATCATCAACATGCATTAAATCATACGAGTCGACCTGCATCATCATCTTGCCCAGCAATTTCAGACATTCATCCGGGTCATCAATCGATTTCATTCGCTCCTTCAGACGCCCAAATACATATTGGGTCATACGCTGTTGTCGAAGGGCATTCATCCGCTCACGCGACGCAATATCAAAGGTACCGCACCCCATTAAAACGATTGACGCAGCACGATCAGGATGAACGGCTGTGTAGGCAAGCGCCAACATCGCCCCCCAGGAATGCCCTGCCAGAATTGGCTTTTCATCCGAACAATACGTATCAATGATATCATTCAAATCCGCGATATGCCGTGCAACCGTCAAAGGGGTGTCGGCATCCCCCTTGCGTTGAAATGGTTCAATAACACTAAAATGGTCAGACAATCTTTTCGCTACCGGCGCCATATAACCCGGCGCACCCGGACCCCCGTGCAACAGCACCAGCTTAGGTCCATCTGCTCCATATCGCCTAACAGAAATCAATTTCTTCTCTTTGTTGTTATCCATACGGGTACGGATAATATGAATTCTGAAAGTCCCCGTCAATGAAAATTGCGTGCTGGAAATAAAAAAGCCCCTGCCGGTAAGCAGGGGCCTGTCAATGTTACGTCGTTTGTAAATCGGGCTTAGAAAGAAAATTTCAATTCAAAACCCGTCATAAACCGGTCATCCCAGCCGGTGCTTTTCTTATCTTTCTGATGGAAAAAGAAAAAGTCCACATCCAGCTTTTCATTCACATCCCAGACCACGCCGGCATAAATCCGGTTTCGATAATAGCCGATTTCCTCCATGATGTTAATCTCATCAGCCACATACGGCTGCAACGGCAAATCAAACAGATTAACCGGTACATCCAGTTTCAATCGATTGCGATACCGAAACAGGTCTTTTGAATTCTCAAAATCGCGAAATTCCAGCCGGTTCCGATCAGACCACTTCAAACCGAATATTTTATCTTTTATCGTCACTTCAACATACGGACGATTCTCCCGCTGCCACTCATGGGAGGAGTCCTCCTGTTGAACCTGCCTGAAACCCAGCCCCAGATCGACCCAATCCGCAAGTCCTTTATAGGTAAAAAGAACATCATTTTCCTGCTCAAAGTGCTCCCCATTGCGAAAATGAAATTCTTCGGTAATTTTCACTTTCCAATCCTCTTTGAGTTTGAAAGAAAAACTGACCTGGCCTCGATACTCCTGATTATCGTCCGTGGCATAGCACAAAGACGAGACGACTGCCAACAATAGAACCCCTATCACATCTTTCCTCACAATGCTCACCTTTCAATAGATAAACTTGTTTCCCGCCTCTCCGTTTCCAATACAGGATTGACTTCAACAGGAATCCAAACGGTAAAGGCCGAGCCCCTGCCGACTTCGCTCTCCACGGTTATCGCCCCTCCGAGCAATCCCACCAGTTTCCGGGTAATCGTAAGTCCCAACCCGGTTCCGCCGTATTTACGTGTGCTGCTGCCGTCCACCCGGCAAAACGCATCGAAGATACTGTTCAGTTTGTCTTTTTCAATTCCAACACCGGAATCCTCCACTTCAAAGCTGATATAATCTTTGCCCTCGTACAATTTCGCTGAAACATTCAGATAAACATAGCCACGTTCCGTGAATTTAATGGCATTGCTGAGTAAATTAACCAGACATTGACGCACACGCAATCCATCCGTGTTAACATATTCCGGCAACGGTTCCAATCGATGCACTTCAAAAATAATCTGTTTTTTCTTAGCAAACGGTTGCATTAAGGAGGTAATGTAATTAAGCGTTTTTTCACAAGCGAACATTTTTCAAATTCAATTTCAAATTCCCCCGCCTCAATCTTCGAAAAATCCAAAATGTCATTAATAATACGAAGTAAGTTCTGGGCAGATTCCCAAACCATTGAGAGAAAATCCGTTTGCTCTTCCGTTAATTCACTCTCACTTATAAGATCCGTAAAGCCAATGATTGAATTCATCGGCGTGCGAATTTCATGACTCATATTGGATAAAAATTCGCTTTTGGCAATTGTCGCTTTAGGAAAACTATATTGTCAGGGCGGATTTAACCGGCTGACTCCCAAAGAATCATCCCCTGTTCGTATGGCTCAACCAAATCGGGATGCCGGGGCAAAATCCGTAAGGCAAATCCATGTTGGCCGGACACACGGCACGGGATGGTCCCGTTAAATGTTGCCGCCCGGTCAGCATTTACGGAGTCCTCAACGTATTTCATCTCCGCAGCCTGTCCTCCTTCGATTTTTCCGCTTGAATCGACTTTGCCGTGATACATCTGAACAGACACATCTTCCGGATTCAGACGGCCCAGATGAATTTGCGCTTTGATCTGAAGTTCGGAACCAACCCGCAGTTCCGGCTGATCCGTCTGCCACTGTTCGAAAGCCTCCCCCTGAACATTTTGAACCTCAACATCAAGAATTTCCAGATCAGGCCACGCTTGGCGCGTTGTGTTTTTCCATGCGGACAATGCCTTGACACGTTCCATTTCATTCGCCGTTAATTCTTCCCACTTCGTATCCGCCAAATGATAAAACTTCCGTGTGTATTCGGCCACCATCCGATTCGTGTTGAAACGCGGGGCACACCATTTAACGGTATTTTTCATTCGGCGAATCCAGCGACGCGGTAAACGATCCTTGGCACGGTTGAAGTACAGCGGCACAACTTCCTGCTCCAGCAGATTATAAATCGCCTGTGATTCAACCTGGTCCTGATAGGACAGGTCGTCGTATTCCTCCCCGGCACCGATAATCCAGCCGCCGTCCGGAATATAGCCCTCGCACCACCAGCCGTCCAGTGTGCTCATATTCAGCACGCCGTTGATGGCCGCTTTCATGCCGCTGGTACCGCTGGCTTCCATGGGACGACGCGGATTGTTCAGCCAAACATCAACCCCCTGCACCAGATAGCGAGCAATATCAATATCATAATCCTCAAGAAACACCATCCGACGACGAATTTCGGGATTTTCCGAGGCAAAGTGGACCAGTTGGCGAACAATCTCTTTACCGGCCGTATCCCGCGGATGGGCTTTCCCGGCAAAAATGAACTGCACCGGTGTTTCGGTATTATTGAGCAGTTTGATCAGACGTTCCGGTTCCCGCAGGAGAAGATTGCCACGCTTATAGGTGGCAAATCGACGGGCAAAGCCAATCGTTAAGGCCTCTGGGTCAAGAACTTCATCGGCCCAACTCAATTCCGTATGAAACGCCCCGCGACGCTGCATTTGACGTTTGAGTCGTGCACGGGCAAAACCAACCAACCGTTCTTTGCAGCGCTGGTGAATCCGCCAGATTTCCTCATCCGGCACCTGGTCTAAATTATGCCAGATGGATTTATCCACCGCTTCATCCGCCCAGCGAGAGCCCAGGTATCGTTCAAACAGCGAATTCAGTTCCGCACTAAGCCATGTCTTGCCATGAATCCCATTGGTAATCGAATCCACGGGAACTTCACTGACCGGCAATTCCGGCCAGAGCCCCGACCAGATGGTGCGGGACACTTCACCGTGCAACTGGCTGACACCGTTGCGATAAGAACTGGTTCGAATCGCCAAAACCGGCATCTTAAAACTCTCACGGTCATCTTTCGGATGGATACGCCCTAATGCTAAAAACTGTTCCCGGTTGATACCGAGTTTCCCATAATAATGACTGAAGTATTTATCTATCATTTCAACCGGAAATTCATCGTTCCCGGCTGCAACGGGTGTATGCACTGTAAAGATATTACTGGCTTTGGCCGTTTCAAGCGCTTCTTCAAATGTCATATTGTGGTGGCTGCGAAGTTTACGAACGCGCTCCAGCGCCATAAATGCCGCATGGCCTTCATTCATGTGACACACCGTCGGTTCCTGACCGACTGCAAACAGCGTTTTTAAACCGCCGATTCCCAGAATGATTTCCTGACAGATTCGCATCTCCGTATCACCGCCGTAGAGGGTCTGCGTAATCGTACGGTCAAAGGCCGAATTCGCAGGAATATTTGTATCCAGCAAATATAACTGGGTCCGTCCAATCTGTATTTTCCAGATTTGCGCCTGAACCATGCGGTCCGGGAACTGAACGCTGACCGTTAACGCATAGCCGTTCTCTTTGCGAACCAATTCAAGCGGCATATTATGGAAATCATTTTCAAGATAGTGTTCCTGCTGCCAGCCATCGCTGTTTAAATACTGACGGAAATAACCGTTCTGATAAAGCAGTCCAACACCGACCAGCGGAACACCGAGGTCTGAAGCGCTTTTCAAATGGTCGCCTGCCAGAATGCCCAAACCACCGGAATAAATCGGCAGCGATTCATGAATACCAAACTCGGCGCTGAAATAGGCAATCAATGTACGATGCCCTTCGCGAGCGTAAATCTTATTGAACCATGACGGTGAGTTCAGCGTCTCCTCGAGCTTCGCACGTGCCTGTTTTAACTGGTAGACAAATCCTTCATTTCGGGCCAAATCTTCTAATCGAGCCTGCGAGACCATGCCCAACATTTTGATGGGATTATGGGAACACTGCTTCCACAAATCATAATCGATCCGGCGAAAAATTTCCGTAATCTCACCATTCCATGACCAAAACAAGTTATTGGCCACAACCCGCAAATCCTCCAGTGCCTTCGGCAGCGAGGATTTAACCGTAAACGTACGGACTGTTTTCATCTGCGTTTTTTCCTTGTTTGCTGATCGGGTTAATAATGCCATCGTTTCTTTATCCTCCGAAATTACAGAACTGGTAATTCTATTTTTATGATAACTACACTCATCTTATATCTTCGACTTAACGTATTGTAATCTTAATAGAAAAACGAAATAAGGAATAATCCATGAATTTAACGAGGGCTTATTTTATCGGACGCAAATATCTCAGACAACACAAAAGTCCTATAATTTCCAAGCTTTCATGTCCCGCCGAAGTTTTCCAGACTCCATCAGGGCTCCAACGAAAAAACATTGATAGCGCCGCGGAAATGCATCCGGTACCTCATTCCTCTAATTTCCCCTCCGATTATCGGTGTTTTCAGAAAATGGTGTAGAGATAATATCGTCAACCGAATAACTGTGTGTCGTTGATTTCACAAGCAGCCCTTTTTGGGTGCCGATCGTAATAACCTGCCCTTGCATCGACAAAAGCAGCTTGGTTGCTGCATGTCCCGAAACGCTGTGAAGAACCAGTTCCAGTGCTTTTTTTAACTTTATTTTCCCAATCCCGCCGATGCCGATGGGTATATCCTTGTTAACCAGCGCGTTCGTCTCAAGATCGTTCCAGAGAATCACCAGAGGCAGCCGGGGTCGTACCGAATCCGACAAAATTTGCAAAGCCTCTGCAAAGGGTGTCTCTTCGTTGACCATGGAAAAATCCACTTCCGTATCCAGTAAACTTTGCAATGTTACCACCCGTTTTTCAACCTGCGAAGTTGCCGGAGCAGAATATTTCACCGTCGGCTGATACCGTCGAGGGGGATTGTCACGGGGGCTCTCTTGTGAAGCATCCGCCACGTCGTTTGAATGTTCAGTCGAACGGGCAAATCCCTGCTGAATCAACTCCTGCCTCAAATCCCGCCCGTCCACAGTAACATCCGCAATCACACGAAAGTAGTTGCGAAACTGAACCTGTTTAAGCACAACACGCTCAGCCTTTTTCAAGCGTTCGCGCAGATATTCCGCCGTCTCGTCAGCCGGCAATTTCGGATCCGTCACAACATCACGAACCTGCACCCGAAACCGCACCGATGGCGCATAGGAATAACCGTCTATTTTACAGTCAAATTCCGACAGCGACCGGACGTTCAGAACTGCTGAAACCGCATAGTCGGATTCAACCTTCGCATACAGAGAAGACAAACCCGCCAGCCCAATACCCGCTACCAATACAATCCAAAAATTTCGATTCATAATCTTGCTCAGAAAATGATATAACAGCTTCGGGCGAAGCCCGAATCATTAACTATGAACTAAAAACTCTAATACTGACTCTTAGTCAGTTTTAGTATATACATATTATTCATCCGACGAGTTTGATTTCAAGGATAATTACTTCGTTTTCGGACAGCTCCAGCTAAAACACATAATAGATAGATTTTGACGCATTTCCGCTGCCTTAAAAACATACATGAAAACCCGTGTTTGGTTGTTCTGCCCTTGCTGTTGGAATTGCAGAGATAGGGGTAGGGACTGATAGAATTTGTGGATTTTCGCTTGACACCGGGGAAGTCTTTTGCCTATGATAGTATTAACAATTGAATATGACGGTTAGCTGAACTGTCAGCGTTTCGCCCGAAACCAGCAAGTTTTAGAGTAAGGAAACGTGGAACAGGAAGGCGCCTCTTGAGTGTGTTCTGTGCAAGAACTCAGAGGCGCTACTTGTTGTGTTCCTTACAGGCCTTGCTGGGCCTCGGGCGAGCATGATGGAGTAGCGCTTGTGAGTTCTTTTTTTTTCACGTCAAAAAGAACGATCCGCGAGACTTCGATAGAGATGTTTTGTAAAAATTAAAAAAAGTATATCGTAATTCATATTTTGATGATACGCAAAGCGACGGTTCAAACGTTTAAAAAGTATGAGGATAAATTTTATTAACGTCAATAACTGGAAGCTCCTTCTGTGCTGTCCCGACACATCGGGACGGCGTCGGGCCGGTTCTCTTAAGCCCTTCTGCATTTTCAACCGGCCCGACATTTTTGGATTAAACAGTACCGGCTATATAGAGGAAAACAGCGAAGTGAGGTCATATTTTTGAAAGGAGGTCTTTATGGTTGACTAAACGGGGATTTTAGAAAAAAAGAGGAAAAATTATCAATGGTGACGGATTTAAAAACATCTTTCCCATAGAGGGAAACCGGTGGAGGGTTCATATCTGCTTTTATTCCCGATAATTGCGGTATTGATGCGGAAAATCCGTTAGAAAGGAGAACATGGGGAACATGGAAAACTCAAGGTATGGAGCGGAAAAATCATTCATTTCTAATTCATTTTTTAAGGAGGTTGTCATGATGACAAAGCATTTTTCTTGTCTGTGTATCATTGTAGCATTATTTTTAATGGTGAGTATTTCGAGTTTTGCAACATCAGTTTATACGATTGGGCACAGTGGCGGGCCGTGGACTCATTATTGCCCGCTTAATGCATTCGATATTGTCAATGACCAGATTGTTTTCCAAGGTAATGTTGACCTGCCGATGCACGGTTATGGTGGGATTGATGTCGCGTTTGACAAATTGACAAACACGTTATTTGTCAGCTTTGAGAATGGAGAGTACGGCGGTGGTAATATCATCGAAATTGTCGATGCGACAACACTTCAAAACATTGCTCGAACGATCGAAGGCGTTACGGATTTAACCTCAATTGTGTTTGATACTGAAACGCGAGAATTATACGCTACAGACCGCAATACCAATTTGCTTCATGTGCTTAGCTGGAATCCTGCTCAGAAAATGGTTTCTTTAGAAAAAACGATTGAGCTTGAGAACATTGACTATGCCTGCGGTCTGGTAATCAACGACGATCTGTTATATGTCTCTGAATTTCATTACAGCACATCCGGCAATATGACATATTATTCAGGTGTCAATTGTTACCGAATCAGCGAGGACTTTGCATTTGTTGAAACGGTTGACATGGGCGACAAGACGGTCGCTCTCGGCTATGAATCTGCCGCAAACACCCTCTATGGCGGGGCTTATGCTTATAACGGCGATTATCATCACCTGATTAAATACCCTTTGGATGACCCCAATGATTTAATTCAAAAAGATCTTGGAGCGGGTATGGTTGGTATTGCCTGTGACGACACGGTTGCCGGACGTGTATTTTTGACGACATATCGAAACCACGGAATTGAGAATAAAGAATATTATGGCAGTATTGAGATGTGGGATACCGCCGACTGGCAGGCAGAACCCAATACATTACCCATTACGGAAGTAACGGCGATTTATGATGACACGAATACGGACGGAACCAATTTGACGGGTCTGTCCGGGCTTGTTGTGATCGAAACGCCTAAACCGCCGCAGATTCAGATCGTCAAACGGGATGATGTCGAAACGTGTATTTCTCCGGAATCAGCAGACCCGAACTTCGTTTATACGATAGGCATTTCTGATCCGAATGGGCATGAGAATATATGGCTCGTTGATTATCTGCCGCGTGAGGTGGATTTTGTATCGGCTTGGCCGGCTGACCCGAATTATGGGTATAATCTTGAAACGCATACGTACACATGGTTTGTACCGTCTATAGACGGATATGATCCGGACGACCCGAATAGTATCCCGGGTGGTGATCCGAACGCGTATTTTGCACTGACGGTACGGGTCAACGGCTGGGCTGAACCAATGAGCCGTTTTACAAACACGGCAACGGTTGAAAGCGATACGGCTTATGACTGGACGGCAACGGAAACAGATGTTTGCTGCTGGGGCGGCAATGTAATTTATGTTGTCCCGCAAGCCGTTGAAGATACCGGCTATATCAATTTTGGCGGTATTGAGACAACCTGGGCGACGGGCCGCAATACGGGCACATCGTGGAGCGATGCATATCAGAATCTGCCGGAAGCGCTGGCACGCGCGGCCAAGGGCTGCGGCAGTGAAATATGGGTAGCCGGCGGCATTTACCGACCCGCCGACACGGTCCTGACGAAAACCTTCGAAATCCCGGCCGGCGTTTCCGTCTATGGCGGATTCGCAGGCAACGAAACCAGTCTCGACCAGCGGAACATTCTGAAATACCCCACCGTACTGAGTGGGTATATTGACGAAACGACTCGCAGCAATACCGTTGTAACAATGGCTGGCAACGGGGCTTTGCTGGATGGATTTATTGTAAAGGAAGGATATTTGGAAGGTATTAATGGAAGTGGTGTTTCCTCTACGGTAGCTAATTGTGTAGTCAATTACAATACTCAAAAAGGATTGTTTTGTGAAAATGGCAACTTAACCGTCCAATGGTGTGAGATAAAGGAAAATGGTGAACAAGGAATCCAACATGAAGGCAGTAGCTATGAATTAACCATTGAAAATTGCAACATTCATGATAATCAACAAGATGGGATAAAAACGATTTCTTCAACTTCAACAATTCTCAATTCACTGATTTATCTGAATGGTCTCGAAGTAAGTCCCTACAAGTATTATGGTATCAATTTGAATAGTCCTTATAGTGGTCCTGCAATCCGTAACAACACAATCGTTCAAAATGTGAATGAAGGGATTCGCCGTTCGGGCGGTAGTCTGCCGGATATTGTCAACTGTATTGTGTATTATAATGGCGGCGATGTGCCGCTGGTTGGACTCGACCCTGACGAGGTGGCATACAATAGCTGTATTGCGGACTGTAACGAAGTCAATTCTAATATCAATGACGAACCGGGCTTTGCATACACAACCAAGCCGAATAACCTCCCCGTTATGGGCAATTATCATCTTGCCTATGATTCACCCTGTGTTGATACCGGCGACAGCGACGAATACACCGATGAACTCGATGCAGATGGTGAGCCGCGGGTTTATGGTAATTGGGTGGACCGGGGCGCTGATGAGGCGTATTCCTGTAATGATGAGTATTTAACGGAAGATGATATTTACAACCCGCTGGATTTCAGCGCTGACGGCATTATCAATTACGAGGAATTTTCTGTGTTTGCTCCCTCATGGCTGGTAACGGAGCCGAATGCGTTATTTAATCCGCGATGTGATTTTTATAAGGACGGCACTATTGACCTGGCGGATTTAGAGGTCTTTTGTGATGAATGGCTGTGGATGGCATGCTGGCGCCAAAATCAGTTTGAACTGTACGGCATGATGGCAATGTCCGGTGGTGGAGGAATGCAGATGGTGCTGCCGGCGCAGGAATTATTATCAACGCAGGCGGTTTACGAACCAACATCATATACAGAGACAGACTTGGTACACGAAGCTGAAAGTTTGATTCAGATTCTCGATTTCCTGGAAGGCCTTATAGGCAGCGAGACCGATAATATCGACACCATTCTTGAAATGAAATCAGTTTTAGAGGAATGGCTTGAAGAAATCGACTTAGAATAGCTACTATTTACTTGACTTTTATGGGTCTTAAAATGTATAATAAATCTATATAATAATTACTTATGAAAGGAAGGACAGAACCATGAAAAATGCTATTATTATTTACATCTTGTTTGTTTGTTTGTTTGCTTGTCCAGGCTGGGGAGCCTACACTTATGAAGTTTATACCTATGGTGAAAGTAAAACCTTAAATGGTACAGAAAGTATTTTAATTGACCAACAGGGAGGGATGTATGGTCTGACTCTTACTGTGGATAGTTCTGCAACAATCAACGGTACTTCAACACTTGCAGAAGGTTCTGGTGGTATTTGGGAAATAAATCTTACGAATAACAGCTCGCTTACTATGTCCGGTGGCCAAGTGCATGAAATTAGTATTGGTAATGGTAATGCCATTGCTGTCCTCAACGGTGGACTCATCGAGGCTGTTTACAGTTACCAGACAGTTAACAATCCCCATATTACGTTGTATTATTCGGGCGACCTGCCGACCGTACAGGAAATCGGCGGTTTTGACTATCTTGTTGGTCAATGGGGTGACAGCACAGGCTTTTCAATCTATCTGCATAATACCGGCTACGATACCTACGAAAACTTTGATTTTATTCTCGTCCCCGAACCGGCAACGCTGGCCCTGTTGGGGTTAGGCAGCTTGCTTATACGACAAAAGAAATAAGCATAATTTAGCTCCTTCTGCCGCCTGTGGTCAGATGTTCTCCTTGCCGCAGGCGGTTTTTTTACAACTCAGAATTATTTTTTATTTGTTTGACAAACATCTAACTTGTGGTATAATATCTGGTATTGGCGGTAACGCCGCCTGCTGACGTCCTAAGGACTAAAGACCATGGACTAAGGACTGATTTAACAACTGAACATGAGAGCGAGAGCCGCCATCTCGCCCGGCCAAAAAACAGCCTTCCAAAACTTCTGCCTACTGGCATCTGCCTTCTGCCTGAAATTCCCTTCCATCTCTGGCTATTATGTACCTGAATTTTATAGAAATCTGCGAAATCGGTGGACATAAAAAAATGACAAACGAACCCATTTTGAATTTCGGCAAAATCACTGCAAGTGATTTTCTTAACAAGACTAACGACGATTCACCAGCGACTGACGACGATCAAAACGAACCCAAACGAACCCAAACAAACCCAATTTTTTCTGCTTGCAGAGAACCTCTGATTCGAGTAAACTCTTGGTTTTTCTCGAAGAAGAAAGGCAAAACGATAACGTAAATGGAGGTTAATCATTGTGACAGAGATTAAAAGCATCCGGAATATCGTGTTGTTGGGACACGGCAGTTCAGGTAAAACCTCGTTAGCCGAAGCCATGCTTCATGCCACCGGCGTCATTAACCGCATGGGAAGCATCGACGAAAAAAATACGGTCAGTGATTTCGACGATGAAGAGAAGGAACGCGGCAACTCAATTCATTCATCGCTGATGCATATTCATCACAATAACAAACTGATCAATCTCATTGACACGCCCGGCTATCCGGATTTCATTGGGCCCGCTGTAGCCTCGATACCGGCGGCTGAAACAGCCGTCATTATTATCAACGCCGCGGCGGGAATCGAGATTAATACGCGAAAAATGTTTCAGTTAGCAACCAATGCCAACAAGGCCCGTCTCATTGTGATCAATAAGATGGACGCAGACAATGTAGACCTGCCGGAACTTATCGGTCAAATTCAGGAAACATTCGGTCCCCAGTGCCGGTATGCGAATCTGCCGTCTGCAGACAAAAATTCTGTCATTGATTGTATTCTCAACAGCGACGGGGATTCGCCGGTCACGGATGTCGCACAGGCACACACCGAACTGCTGGAAAGTGTGATAGAGGCCGACGATGAACTCATGGAAAGCTATCTGGGCGGCGAAGAAGTCTCGCCGGAAAAGATAACTCAGGTGTTTGCCAAAGCCATGCTCCAGGGAACCGTTGTCCCTATCATCTTCACCAATGCTCGCAAAGAAGTAGGCATCAAAGAACTGCTGAATATGATTGCCGATTGTCTGCCTTCGCCAGTAGATGCACCTGCCGCCGTTCTCAAAAACGGCGACAAGACAACCGCGGTAAAAGCCGATGCCAACGGCCCACTGGCCGGACAGGTCTTTCGCATCGGGTATGACGCCCGTTCAAACATGAAATACGCATCGATCCGGATTTTCAGCGGCTCATTGGATTCCAGCGCCCAACTGCATATTAACAACGCCAAAAAAGGTGTTCGCATTGGTCATCCGTTAAAGATGCAAGGGGCTGAAACAACCGAAGTGGACAACGGTACATGCGGCGACATTATTACACTGTCCAAAATTGATGAACTCAAACTTGGCGATATGGTCCACGACGGCAAAATGTCCGGCAAGTTTATCATGCCGCCCATCCCCAGGCCGATGTTTGCACTGGCGCTGGAGCCGGCGTCTCGCGGCGATGAAAATAAGATTAGCGCAGCCCTGGAAAAACTGACGGATGAAGACCCCTGTTTTGCGACCACCCGTGACTCACAAACGAAGGAACTGGTCATCAACGGTCTAGGCGACCTGCATCTGCGTGTGATGCTTTCCAAAATGGAACATCGCTATAAAGTGCATGTCAACACCAAGCCCCCGAAGATCCCCTACCGTGAAACAATTACCAGCAAGGCTGAAGGCCATTATCGCCATAAAAAACAATCCGGCGGTGCCGGTCAGTTCGGTGAAGTCTATCTGCGAGTCGAACCGGCCGAGCGGGATTCCGACCCGTCTCTGATTTATAGTTGGGATATTTTCGGCGGCTCGATCCCCGGCCAGTACGAACCGGCCATTCTCAAAGGGATTCATGACGTCATGGATAGCGGTTTTCTGGCGGGCTTTCCCATGCAGGACGTCAAGGTCTCAGTCTATGACGGCAAATATCACCCGGTTGACTCCAAGGAAGTGGCTTTCCGTGCCGCGGGCAAGGGGGCCTTTCTGGACGCCCTGGAAAAAGCCAAACCCGTGCTGCTGGAGCCGATTGTCAATATCGAAATTACGATCCCGTCGGAAAACATGGGCGACATTACCGGCGACCTGGCCTCGCGTCGCGGTCGCGTCAGCGGACAGGACATGCTGCCCGGCGGCATGATGGTCATCAAGGCACAGGTACCGCTGAGCGAAGTGTCTAACTACAACAGCCAGCTCAAGAGCGTCACCGCCGGTCAGGGAAGTTACTCGATGGAACTGAGTCACTACGAGCCGACCGCTCCGAATGTCCAGATGCAGGTCATTGAGCAGTACAAGAAAGAAAAAGCGGCCGAACACGAATAACCTGCTTTGCTTTAAAAAAACAACCCCAAAAGCCCGGTCTGTCAAGCAGCCCGGGCTTTTTTTATCGCAAAAATACTGAAACACTTCAAGACTTTCCGCATCTTATTAAATGTTGACGTTCGACTGCCGATGGGGTATGTTCTAAGCAGGATTGTCATTCCCGCGAATGGTGCCGAACCCAGAGTGAAAGAAGGTTTTCTGAATACAAAGGAGAGTTTTATGCCGGGCTTAATCATTGTGAGTGTTGTTTTCTTATTCATTCTGCTGGTGCCCGTGTTGATGTACAACACGCTCGTCGGCAAACGCAATCAGGTGCATAATATTTTCGGCACAATGGATGCCATGCTCAAAAAACGCTGGGACCTGATTCCCAACCTCGTCTCCACCGTCAAAGGCTACGCCGACCATGAGCGTGGATTGTTTGAAGCCGTCACCGAAGCCCGCGCCAAGGCCCAGTCCGGCCAACTCAATAACGACCAAAAGGTCGGGCTGGAAAACTCGTTCATGCAGTTGTTGGGCGTCGTACGGGCAACGGTGGAAAACTACCCGCAATTGAAGGCCTCGGACAACTTCATGCACCTGCAGCGAACGCTGAACGAACTGGAAGAACAGATTTCCGCTGCCCGCCGGGCCTATAACGCCTCCGTAACCGATTATAACAATTCCGTCCAGATGTTCCCGACGAACATCATTGCAAACATGTTCAACTTCCAACCAATGACCCTCTTCCAAATCGAAGCCGGCGAACGCGAAAACCCGAATGTTAAAGGCCTATTATAATAGAGTTAAGACATGAAAACATTGGATGAGCTTAGAGACTTTTACTCGACGTCGCTGTCTGCGGATTTGCGGCAGTTGGAGGCCAAGCGTCGTCAGGTGATGAATAATTCGCTGATTGCCGGTGGTGTGGTGTTTGTGCTGGGATTGATTGGAGGGGGCGTTATCATGTCCCAAGGCGCTCCGCCGGTGGTACTGGTCTTTGTTCTGATAGGCTGCATCGTTGTCGGTGCAATCGCCTTTGGCGTTATTGGTCGTGGTTACAAGGCCCAATTCAAACAGAAAATCGTCGGCAAGCTGGTGCGTTTTATGGATCCGGGACTGAGCTATCAGCCGGAAGGAGGGATTGAAAAGCCGGTGTTTAAGGCGTCAGGGCTGTTCAAGCACAAGATTGACCGATACAAAGCCGAAGACCTGGTCGTCGGTCGCGCAGGGAAAACGGATTTACGATTCTCCGAAGTGCATGCCGAATATAAAACGGGTTCCGGCAAAGACACAACTTGGCATACAATCTTTAGGGGGCTTTTTTCAATCGCGGATTTCAATAAGCATTTTCGCAGCCAGACGGTTGTCCTGCCGGACACGGCTGAGAAACTGTTCGGCGGTTTCGGCAAAATGCTGCAAGGCTGGAATATCGCCCGTGCCGACCTGATTCAACTGGAAGACCCCGAATTTGAGCGGGAGTTTGTCGTCTACGGCAGTGACCAGATCGAGGCCCGCTACATTCTTTCACCGGCCCTGATGCAGCGGATTCTGGACTTTCAGCAAAAAACCGGCACCAAAATATACCTGTCCTTCACCGGCTCAAACGTTTATGTTGCCCTGCCCATGACAAAAAACTGTTTCGAACCGAAATACTTTGATTCGGTCACCGATTTTGCCCCCATTGCCGAATACTATCACGACCTGTGCCTTGTCATCGGCATTGTCGAAGACCTGAACCTGAACACCCGCATCTGGACAAAGGAATAAAAAAACTGAGCCCCAACGATTAAAAATAGTTGAGGCTCAGGAATTTGTATTGAAGGGATTGGGACAAAACACCCAAAGTTATCCGGGGTTATTGAGCGGGTTCGGCCTTTTGGGCTTCTCCACTTTTGCAGCCGCCCTCCTGGCCTTTACTGCACCCTTCTTTTTTGCTTTCGCCGGCTTTACAACCGCCCTCTTTATCGCACGTGCCTTCCTTGCAACAGGCTTTCTTGTTCTCTGTTTTCTCTTCGCATTTGGCCTGACAACCGCCGCAAGCCATCGAACTTACCTGAGAACCGGCAACACTCAACGAAACATCCGTTGCTGAGGAATTCGTTTCGGCGTTCGCAGAAACGAGGATCAGTCCACATGCCATTAAGAACACTGCCAATATTGTCAATTGCATCTTCATCTTTTTACCCTTTCGTTCTTGTTTGATATTCTTGGTATTTTAAAATGCTTATTGCTTTTTACACCGTTTTAGTAGGAATAGTTCAAAGATAAATTACAAAAAACGGAAAAATTTAAAATTTTGACCTTCCCAAAACCTCCCAGGCATTCAAAAAACCTATCTGGGCCCGAATATCTCCTTTACACCGGCACTAACATAACAGGATATGAATCGTCTGTATTTTTTAAAAAAAGCCCAAATAACTGTTGGCGGAATCATATTTCTTGTATATGATTATCCGCGATGAGATAAATACCATATATCATTATAATTTAAAAGGAGTTAAATGATGAGTTTTCAAGTCAATAAAAATGGCGAGGTACGGTTTGTATTCAGTCCCGAAAAGCCGGTAAAAAAAGTGTTTCTGGCCGGCAGCTTTAATCATTGGGAGCCGGTCCAGATGCGCAAGCAAAAAAACGGCCAGTACGTCCGCAAGATGGACCTGCCGCAGGGCTCTTATGAATATAAGTTCATTGTTGACGGCATCTGGCAGCACGATCCTGATAATGACGCTCTCACACAGAACGAAATGGGCACGATCAACTCTGTGGTATCCGTGTGATAATACGGGGGAATCCGTTTTGAGCGAGCAAAAAAAGGCCGCAAACGATTGTCGCTTGCGGCCTTCCTGATTTTTTTGACAAAGCCGGAACGTTAATCCGAAGCCGGCTGGGAGGCTTTGAGGCAATAGAGATATTGCTTGCTCTTCAGGTACATCTCGTCGCCGATAATCGCCGGTGAGCAATCGATGCCGTCATCCAGCTTGTTGACGGCCAACACCTCAAAATTCTCCGAATTCTTTAAGACATACGTAACACCATTGCGTCCGACAAAATAAACACGCCCGGCTGCTCCGATAGGCGACGCATAAACGTCTTTAATCTCCGGCATTTCCTGTTTGGTATAATACGGCTCGCCGGTCTTGGCATTATAACAGGAAACGATTGCTTTATTAACGGACAGCACATAAATCTGCTCCCCATATAACAGCGGAGACGGAACATAAGGCGTTGCTTCTTTCACTTCCCATGCAATCGCATTGGTTCCCGTTAGGTCACCGGTTTGACCGAGTTTAATCGCCTGCAGCATACTGCCGCGAAAACCGCTGGTGCAATAAACCATATCAAATCCCATAACCGGCGTTGGAATCACATTACGGGTCTGGCCGCCACACTCCCAGAGAACTTCGCCGGTTTTGACATCATAACTGCGTACCTTACCGGTGGCACTGGCAACAATCTGCAAGGGTCCGTATCCTTCCACGACAAACGGTGACGCATACGAAGTTCCTTCATCCCGTTCTTTTTTCCAAAGTGTCTCTCCGGTTTTTTTGTCAAAGGCATAGATAGCGGAGTCCCCTTCATGATCGGCCGTGACAATCACCGCATCGCCCGCCAGGGCCGGGGAAGTGCCTTCCCCGAAACGCGTCGTCATTTTCCCCAAATCCTGTTTCCATATCTGGTTACCGTCCATGTCGTAACAGAACATCCCGCGACTTCCAAAACAAGCCCAGATATGCTCGCCATCCGTTACCGGTGAAAACGAGGCAAAACCGTGAGTCTCATGATGCCCCTGATGCGGCTTTCCCTCGCAAACGACCTTTTCCCAGAGCGTCTTGCCCGTGTTTCGATCCAGACAGACCAAGTTAAACTGATAAATATTGGTCGGCGCTGCACCTCCGCCGCCTCGGCCCCGTCTGCCTTGTCCGGAATTACTTTCTTCCTCCACAGCGGTCGGTGCGTCTTCCGGCTGCTTATCGGTTTTGATGGCACTTTGGAAGATAATCTTGTTCTCCCAGACAATGGGCGAACCATCGGATCCGTCCCCGTTTAGTTTAACCTTCCATTTGACATTCTCAGACTCACTCCACGTCAGAGGAGGATTGCCGTCGGCAGAAATACCCATCATATCCGGACCCCGCCAGGTCGGCCAATAAGTCTCCGAAGCACCCAAGGCATCCGAGAACGAGAAAAAGAAAACCAATATAAAAACCACACTAAAAATCAAAGTCCTTTTCATAATAAATCCTCTCTAAATAAGTCTATATATTACATCCCCATCAAATTCTATCTGCCGCTGGAGATTATTTTTAAAATACCGAATATAACTATAAAACGTCACAGATTAGTTCTCTATTGCAAGAAATGAATTATTAACGGATGGACTTTGAGAGATTTAAAAATATAACCCTTCAGGTAAAATATCTGTATCCCCTTTAATGGCTTGACGAAGACTTCTTCTCATGGAAACTTTTCTGATTATCGCGATCACGATTGTGTGAAGTGCTTCGAATCCTTCGCCGACTTGATCTGGGTTTATTTTGAGCCTTTCCATTTGGCACAACTTCCCCTCTCATCAATTGAAGAGATTTCAAACAAGCCGCCTGTGTCGTACGGTCGGAATGGTTCAAGCCCTGTTCAAGTACCTCTGCAGCCATTTTTTTCATCCGTCCTTTCATATTTCTCAGCCCGTACGCGGATGCTTTTTTGGCCGTTCTTGGATATTTTCCGAACAACGCCTCCTTAAGAATCGCCAAACCATCTTCCTGCAGCCACGATAATCGATAAGCGGCAACTCGTGCTGTTGAGATATGATCCGAAAGCAGCTTTTCCCTAAGCTTTTTGAGCAACGCAACAGTCGCTTCGTCTCGTTGACGCTCAGATGGCTTTTTATCAGACATTTCAACCTCCGTATTTATCTGATTTTGTTTTATTGTACCACCCACACACAAAACAGGTCAAGCAGTAATTTTTCACTGTTCACGAATACTGTCCATTTTTTTGCACCGAATTATTTAATTTCAGACCCCTTAGCGTCAGAATACGTTTTAGTATGGTTTTTGATTCTTTCCAGAATCTCCGGGAAATGAACCGCCGGCCGGATGCGATTGCTTCGGTCCTTTAACTGAAGATCATGATAAATTTTACTTTTTTCCAGTTCTCGCGATTCAATTTCCAGTTCCATCTTAAAACCATACTGAGCAAGAAACTCCAGATTGGGGACTGGGTAAGACTGCGCCTGGGCATCCGGACAAATCCCCGGCACAAGCCATGGGGTAACCTGCCCATCCGTTAAACCGACATCGAAGTTTCTTTTTTTCATATTTACAAAAAAATAGTATCCGCCGCTATACCATTCGCCTTCGATTTGTTTGGCGGCACGACGCGCAACAGCTGCCGGCTGAACACCCAGATCCCGGAGCGATTCATCAATCAGTCCGGTCATCGCATTATCATACGTTTGTTGAACATCACACAAAGCCTGCACTGCAAAGCAGGTCCCCAAAAGATCCGAATAGGTATCTTCATAGGAAAATGCTGAAATGTTTTCGGAAAAAACCCACGTCGAAGAAAAACCATACCACGTCAGAATTTCATGCCACACCAAGCTGATCCGAGCAAAATACTGTCCCAGCAAAACCGATACCTCATGGGAAATCGCTTTGCGGTCTTCAATGGATAATTCATCCCAGTCTTCCGGATATGAAAGACTAACCCAGTAGCGGGAAGGTTCGATCACACGAAAGCTAAACGTCGGTCGATTGAGCATGAGGTTTCGAAAAGTAACGGCGGACAAATAGGCCGTTCGGTCGGCAGCTTCGCGCACATGCCCAATATCAATAAACCCGCCCCTGCACGTATAAACCATTCCTAATTTTTCGCCGACGGGGTTGGCATAATGATGATGGCCGAGATAATTGGGATCCGGAAATGCCATGCCTGTGGGAGAGCCGAAAAAGGCCCCCATACGCAGACGCGGTTTAGGATTTCTTTGGCAGCCGCTCAACAGAATCGCAACGAATGTTATGATAGTAAAGCAAACACAAACAGCAACGTGTTTTTTAAAATGACATAGGTCCATTTTCTCGCCTTCAAAAAATATTATCTCAATAAATAGCTTTCTATCTGAACCGGCATTATACTGGATAATTCACCACTTATTCAAGTCTATTTATGCCACCGACAATAACCGGACATTTTGGAACGGAACAGCCCGAAAATAAATAGAAAACCCTCAAAAAAGTCTCTTTTAGTGTAGTATATCCGGAACAGCATGTACTTCCCAAACATTTGATCAAAATTTGACGAGGTTAAATTTTTTTCTTTCATTTTTTAAAGTTTTCCATATACTATTCCGTTCTTAAACATGAGGGGATTTTTAAAAGCAGCAGTGATTTTTGTCCGTCGTATTTTTTTACATGAATATACGTGTGACGTGAACAATGTCTATCGATTCGGATGAACTGTCGTTTCGTCAGGCCGGTGCCGTTGATTGCCGCTCCGATGAAGCAACGCTTTAAAAACCGCATCGCTATCCAACATTAGGCCTAACAATAGTTTAACAATGCGTTCGTTGCATTTTGTGTTTTAATATGTACTCCTGAAAAAAAGAAGTGAAAGTTTGGCAGGCAATTATGCCGAAAGAGAGGAAGTTGAGAGCTTATATGAATTGGACTGATATGAGAAAAATTTATCTGATAACCGTAACCGCATTCATTATTTTATCCGGCTGCATCTCGCCGTTATATGCCGCATCCCGCACGATTCAGTTTAACCCGTCCCAGAGGACCGAAGAAGTCAAAGTGATGACCTTCAATATTCGCGTGGACACTATCCTTGACGGCTGGCACCGCTGGAAACAGCGAAAATACATGGTGGCCGATACTATTAAAAGCAACGCAGCGGATATTATCGGTCTCCAGGAAGCAGAAGAAAAACAGTTACGCCTCATCCAGCAAGCCATGCCGCAATACAATAAATATGCCGTCGGCAGAAACGATGGACGATCAAAAGGCGAAACCTGTGCAATCTTTTACCGGAAAGACCGGTTCGTCCTGCTGAACTCCGATACATTCTGGTTCTCAAACACCCCTTCCGTACCCGGTTCAAAGGATTGGGGAAACCTGTGGCCGCGAATTTGTACCTGGGTTCGCCTGATGGACAGAACAACAGGCAAGGCTTTTTACGTCTACAACGTACACCTTGACAATCTGTCCCAAAACTCGCGTGAGTTAAGCGCTAAAATGCTGGCTGGAAAAATTGCGGCACGAAAAACACGGGATCCCTTTATCGTCATGGGCGATTTCAACATGGAACTGAGCAATCCGGCGATGCGGTATCTGCAAAATTACGGTTCCCAAACCCCCTACCCGAGGATGATCGACGCATGGTCGTCGGTACACTTCCGTGAACGGCCAATCGGCACACGCCACGGCTTCCGAGGCAGTATTTCCGGCCCGACCATCGATCATATCCCGGTATGCGAAAACACAATCCCGCTGGAGGTCAAAATCGACCGCCGCCAGTACGACGGAAAATACCCCTCCGACCATTTTCCGGTCATTGCGAAAATACTGTTCAGAGACACCAACCAAATCACATATAAAGACCCGAAAATCGAAACAACCGCCCCGGCAATCATAAAACCCACAAAACCTGGCGTGTAAAATTGCGCTGGCACTCGAAACCTCTCGTCTGTAGTTGACATATGGGCATTCTCCCGCTGTTCTGCAATTTGTTTGATTCGTCATGGTTTTACTGTAAAATAGCTTCCACAAAACAGGAGAACAAGGCCATGAAAACGAAATTCAATAACAATACGCTATTATCCTTGCCGAATATTGGGGATGCGTTTGTGAAAAAGCTCGGGCGGATTGGAATTACCACCAAGGAGGAGTTTCTGGCGTGTGACCCGTATGAAGTGTATGAAGAAATGCTCGAACAGATTGACCCGTCGCTGTGCCGGTGCGCACTGGCCACGCTGGTCGGGGCGAAAAAAGGCGTACCGTGGCACAAAATCACTAAACAAGCTACGGCGGAATACCAAAAACGCCACCCGGAGCACCAATGGAAAGACAACCGCTAAAGGATACCATGACCGAACAATCCCCGACAATCAACAACCAGGACGACGAACGGCATATGCGGATGGCGATTGACCAGGCGTATATCGCCGAGGAAAACGGCGATGTGCCCATCGGCTGTGTCATCGTCTATGACAATCAGGTCATCGCCAAAGCCTATAACCAGCGGGAGCAGCTCCACGACCCGACCGCCCACGCCGAAATCATCGCCCTGACCCAAGCCGCCGAATTCATCGGCAACTGGCGGTTGGGCGGCTGTACGATTTATGTAACACTGGAGCCATGTCCGATGTGCGCGGGAGCATTGGTGCTGGGGCGTCTGGATCGATTGGTGTACGGCACCGCTGACCCCAAAACCGGCGCCGTAAAGTCGCTTTACAATATCGTGCAGGATGACCGGCTGAATCACCGGTTGGAAGTTACCGCGGGCGTCCTGCGGGAAGACTGCCAAAAGC
>JADHXS010000015.1 GCA_016782835.1 Phycisphaerae bacterium
GCGGGAATGACAAATCGTATCTGACAATTCCTAAAGTACCTCAATTTACCTTATATATACACTTCCCGCACATCCATAATATCGGGAGTTTAAAAAAAACAAGACATGCTAACATTTTCCGTAAAGTAGCAAGAATTTAAGAGTATATCATGAAAATGCGATTAAAATCAAGTTAAAAATTGACAAATTATATCTAAGAAAATTCTATTGACACAAAGTAAATATTTTTATAGTATATGACTAAGTGTTCATATAGTTATACAAAAAGGTGGCTTTTGATATGGAAATACAGGTATTTGAAAAACAGGCCCAGATTGCAAAGGCGATTGCCCACCCGGTTCGGGTGGCTGTGCTGGAGTATTTACGCCCCGGCGAGCAATGCGTCTGCGACATCGCCGCGGCGGTCAAAACCGAGCGAAGCAACCTGAGCAAACATCTGTCGGTGATGACATCGGCCGGGGTGCTGGGCTCCCGCAAGGACGGGCTGAAGGTCATGTACCGCATCAAAACGCCGTGCGTGCTGCGGTTTCTGGACTGCATCAAAGACTGCCTCAAAGAACAAATGACCGAACAGCAGAAGATGCTGGAAGTGTTAAATAAATAAAGTTCGAGTTTGACACTACCGATAATTATATGGGAAGTATGTTTATCGGGGCTCGTCTTAATGACTTGCAATATGCAGGCTTGTATCGCATCGACACCAACGGCAATCTATCCCGATACACAGATTTTGAGCAGGCCTCCTGTATTGCCTTTGACGATACAGCCGAGCAGTACTTTGACGGGAAAATGTTCGCCGCCGGAAGAGATGATGCAGACAGCCTCTGGACCCTGTACCAGGTCAACGGCTATTATGATACTGAAGTCTTTGCATCGTTTGATGTAACCCCGGGGTGGGCAACTCCGCAGATCCAGTTTGGAATGGATGGCGCAATGTACGTCATGGAATACGACTCGGCCAATACCGATATGATCATCAGCCGGATTACCCCCATCCCCGAACCGGGAACACTGCTCCTGCTGGGCCTGGGCGGTCTGTTGATAAAAAGACGCAAATAGCCAAATGATCGATTAGAGACTGGCGATATTCAGCTCGCGGGCGGCTTTGGTTTCGTCGAGTCGGCCTACGGGTGTTGTTACCGGAGCGGCCTTGAGCTCGTCAGGGTTCGTCTCGGCTTTTTTCGCAATGGTAATCATCGCACCGATAAATGCATCTATGGTTTCACGGCTTTCGCATTCGGTCGGCTCGATCATCAGGGCCTCTTTGACAATCATGGGGAAATACATGGTCGGGGGATGATAGCCGGCGTCAATCAGGCCCTTGGCGATATCCAGCGCATGGACGCCATGTTTGGCCTGCCGGGTTGCGCTGAAGACGCATTCATGCTTGCACACCTGCCCGTGTTCAATATCATAATACGGTTTGAGCTTTTCCTTGATGTAGTTGGCATTGAGCACGGCGTTTTCGGCGACACGTTGAAGGCCTTCTTTGCCCGCCATGAGGATATAGACATAGGCCCGCAGGAGGATGCCGAAATTGCCGTAGAATGGCGCGATATAGCCGATGGATTTCGATTTGTTGTAGTCCAGCGCAAGCGTGCCGTCCTCGCGTTTAATGACGGTTGAAATCGGCAGGTAATCGACCAGTTTATCAACCACGCCCACCGGTCCGGCGCCCGGGCCGCCGCCACCGTGCGGCGTGGCAAAGGTCTTGTGCAGATTCACATGTACAATATCGAAACCCAAATCGCCGGGACAAACCTTGCCAACAATGGCGTTCAGATTGGCCCCGTCATAATACGCCAGTCCGTCCACACTGTGAACAAGGTCGCAAATTTCCTTCACATGTGGATTAAACAGCCCCAGCGTATTCGGACACGTCAGCATCAGCCCGGCCACGTCGTCATTGAGCATTTCTTTAAGAGCCTCGATGGACATCAACCCATTTTCGTCACTCGGCACCGTCTTAACCGTATAACCCGCAATCGCAGCGCTGGCCGGATTCGTCCCGTGGGCGCTGTCCGGAGCCAGCACGATACTTTTTTTATTGCCCTTGTCCTGATGATACGCCGCCATCATCATAATCCCGCACAGTTCCCCATGCGCTCCCGCCATCGGCTGCATCGTAAAGGCGCTCATCCCGCAGATTTCCCGCAGCAGCATATCCATCTCGTACACCACCTCTAATGCCCCCTGCGTCAGCATGCCGCCGCTTCGAAGCTGGGGCAATAAGGGGTGCAGATGTGCAAAGCCAGGATAGGAGGCGATGCGCTCACAGACTTTGGGGTTGTATTTCATGGTGCAGGAGCCGAGGGGGTAGAAGTTGGTATCGACGCCGAAGTTTCGCCGGGACAGCTCGGTAAAATGCCGGACGACATCCAATTCGCTCAACTCCGGCAACTCGGCGTCTTTGTCCCGGAGTAAGTCCGGATTTAAATTGATACTCGTCGGTACATCGCTTTTAGCAATCCGCAACCCCCGCCGACCCTTAACCGATTTCTCAAACACCAATTTCATATGCTATCCTTAATATAGGGTGGGCCATGCCCACGCTGTCTTTAATCCACAGATTATTTTCTAATAAAAAGATTATGAATAAAGCCACCGAACGAAGCCAAAACTAATGCCGGTAACCATCCTATGAACAGGCCTAAAATAAAGCCAAAACCATCATAATCAACCGGCTCTCCTGTTACTTTCGCTGTCAAAGTTGCTATTGCGGGAACAAAAATTCCGTAAACAAAAACCACCGCAATCCATACAATCCAAGTAAACCAAAAGCCTTTCTTGAAATTCCCTTTGTAAATACAATACCCCAGAAGAACAATAAACAACAACAAAAGGACCAATATTCGTATTGACTGCAATAGAATATAATCGCCATTCATTTTAATTATCTCTCTGTGATCTCTGTGGCTAAAAAACACCTCTGGATTCCCGCCTTCGCGGGAATGACAATAAGCAGTGTGGGCACGGCCCACCCTACTGATTTCACGGGTCATTTTTATAATATGGCTTCCAACTCTTCGGCCAACATGCCGATTTGCTGTTTGGTTCGTTTTTCCGTTACGGCAATCAGAATAGAATTGTCCATGCCCTTGTAGTAGCGGCTCAGAGGAAAGCCTGCGGCGTAGCCTTTTTCAATGAGTTTGCCGATGGCCTCGGTCGCATCGCAGGGCAGGTCCAGCACCATCTCGTTAAAGACCCACTTGGCGGGGAAATGCGGTTTGACACCCGGAATCGCCGTCAGCCGCTGATACGCATAGCTGGCCTTATCCGCACACAACTGCGCGGTTTCTTTGAGGCCCTCTTTACCGAGGAGGGATAAATAGATTGTCGCTGCGAGTGCACACAGGGCTTCGTTGGAACAGATATTCGAGGTGGCCTTGTCCCGGCGGATATGCTGTTCGCGGGTTTGCAGGGTCAGCACAAACCCGCGGTCGCCATTGACATCGGTCGTTTCGCCGACAATCCGGCCGGGCAGATTACGCACATATTGTTTGCGTGTGGCCATGAAGCCGAGATAGGGTCCGCCGAACGACATGGGAAGCCCCAGGCTTTGGCCTTCGCCGGTGACAATATCGGCTCCCATCGCGCCGGGGGTTTTCAAAATTCCCAGCGACATCGGATAGCACGACACAATCAGCAGTGCACCCTTCTTATGCGCTGCTGCCGCAATATCCGTAAAATCATCAATACAGCCGAAGAAATTCGGGTTCTGCACCATCACCGCCGCGGTATCTTCATCCAGCGCCTTCAAAATCGCATCGCGATTGGCCAGCCCCTCATGATTGGTCGTTTCTTCCAAATCAATTTTCAGATTCCGCGTGTAGGATTGAATCATCACACGGTAAATCGGATTGACGGAGTCGTCGATGATGACTTTATTGCGTTTGGTAATCCGCAGTGCCATCATCATCGCTTCGTACAGTGCGGTACCGCCGTCATACATCGAGGCGTTGGACGCCTCCATATCGGTCAGGCGGCACATCATTGACTGAAACTCATAGATTGCCTGAAGTGTTCCCTGCGACGTCTCCGGCTGATACGGCGTATAAGCAGTATAAAACTCACTCCGCGACAGCATGGCATAGACCGCTGACGGAATAAAGTGGTCGTAGAAGCCGCCGCCCAAAAACAATGTCAGGTGAATATAGTTTTTAGCCGCGATGCCGGCAAGCCGGTTGCGGACTTCCTGTTCGCCCATGCCTTCGGGCAGATTCAATCCGCGGCAGCGCAACTCGGGGGGAACATCCGCAAACAAATCCTCTGCCGTTAAGCCAATTTCCGCCAGCATTTGGACACGCTGGGCATCCGTATTCGATATAAAAGGCATTTCATTCGTCCTCAGTCCCCGGTTTTTTGTCTTCAGGGGACATTACGCTTCGGTTTCCAGGAACTTTCGGTAGGCATCTGCATCCATCAGGCTGTCAAACTGGGCCGCATCGCCGGCCTTTATCTTAATCAGCCAGCCGGCGCCGTATGCATCGGTTTTCAAAACATCCGGACTGTCCGGTACCTGTTCATTAACTTCAACCACTTTGCCGGACAGCGGTGCATACATATCCGAAGCACTTTTGACCGACTCGACAATACCAAACGCGTCACCCCTCGCAAGCTCTTTGCCCACTTCGGGCAGTTCCATATACACGATATCCCCCAACTGCTCAATCGCATACGCCGTCAAACCGACCACAAACACACCGCCGTCTTTTTTCGCCCATTCGTGTGTTTTTAAATACCTTGCCTCCGAATCAATCATCATTTTCAACTCTCCTGTTTACCTGTGTGTCATTCCCGTAAAAACGGGAATCCGGAATACATTTAATTTTGTCTCATATAACCGCATAAGCCGTGCTGTCCTGGTGATTTTCCAGGTTCTTTGCCACGATTTTGGCTTTCAATTTTCTTCCGCGAACCTCAATTTCGATTTCCGAACCTACCGATACATTGGGCTCAATCATGCAAAGCCCGACCGCTCGCTGCGAATGCTCATCCGTCAATTGAACGGCTTGTCCATTCTTTTGGTATTCCCAAAACGGCACCATCGTACCGCTCGAGACCCAGCCGACCGGACGACTTTCATAGTAAACAGCAGCCCCATCCCGTGCAATGCCTTTGTCGAGCAAACGCATCTGCCGAACCATCTTCGGCAGCGCCGCGGTTTCTGAATAATCCTGAGACTTATAAAAGATTTTCGCATGGGCCTGCGCTTCAAGCGCCTGCCTGCCGATAAATTGACGATTCGGATCGGTAAAACTAATCGCAAAACCGGCCTGGGCAATCGCATAAATTGGAATTTCTTTGCCGTCCTTACCCGTACCCAATTCATGCCCGTACAGTGGCAGCCCCGCTTCCAGTCGAAGCGTATCGCGTGCCCCTAACCCGATGGGACCTGCCTCCGCTTCAATCAGTTTATCCCAAACTGCCAAAGCACCTTCAGCGGCGGGAATAAACAACTCAAAACAGGCCGGTTCGCCGGTGTATCCGGTTCGAGCGGCCCAAACCTGGGTTCCGCCAATCGAAACCTTGCCCAAAGCATTGCGTTTCGGCTCCGGCAGTGTGCCTTCGGTGATAATCGATTGCAAAATTGTCTCACTTTTCGGCCCCTGCAAGGCCAGCATCGCCACCTCGTCACTCACATCCTCCAAAACCACATCTGAAAAACCAAATACCTGCTCCTGTAAATGGGCCCAATCTTTTTCCTTATTCGAGGCGTTCACAACCAGCAAAAACTTTTCTGCCGTTAGACGATACAGAAACGCATCATCAATTGCCCCGCCTGTATCATTGGCAAGAATCGTATACTGGGCCTGCCCAGCCGTAAGTTTCTCACAGTCATTTGTTAAAACGTGCCGCAGAAATGCCGGCGCACCATCCCCCGTCAGGCTAAACCGCCCCATATGGGACACATCGAACAGTCCGGCGTGTTTGCGTGTGGTTAAATGTTCAGCGACAATCCCCTGCGGGTACTGAATCGGCATCTGCCAGCCGGCAAAATCCACCATCCGTGCTCCGAGAGCCGTATGCCGATCAAAAAACAGTGTTTGTTTCATCCCTAAAACCGTTCCTTATCATTGAAATTGCAGATTGAGAAAACGGCAGATACTTTAACACTCTTGCGAAAACGCGTCAATCCAATTTTGCACTATATGGCTGGATATTTATAGCAGAATAGTGCTAATTCGGGATGATTGCTGATAATCACTTGCCCATTAAAAGAACAATCCCAATGGTCAGGGCAATAACGGCGAATAAACAAATGGCCAGGGAAATTCCGAAGACCCAGTAGAAGCGGGCCTGTTGTTTTGCTATCGCGTATTTGATATAGCGTTCACTGGCGGAAAACGTCCGGCTCATCTGCTGAATCCACTCGGTCTGGCTGACGGTATCATTGTCCAGCTTGCTTAACGTATCTGAAAATGTGCTGAAATTATCACACATCTTTGCATCTACTTCTGCTGCATGGGCAACCTTTTCATGAATGCCGCTCAATTCCTCGGCTACCTTTTCATCCCGGGCAACCTTTTGACGAAGCTGTTCGGCCACCTGAGCAAACGCCTGACGCTGTTCTTCGACTGCCTTGGGCAACGGCATGAGCATACCCGGCAACATGTCCATCCGTTCCACAAGCCGCTCATTTTGTTTCACCTGTGAAGCAAGATTTTCGTTGATGCTCTCCAGTTTTCCAACCAGCTTTTCCACGGCCTCATTAAATACTTCGGCACTGTCTTTTTTCTTCGTAACCATTGAATTTGAACGCAGCGGCACGATTGCCGGATTTGTGGATGGTTCATTGGCATCCGGAAAATCCTTCAACGGAGCGGTCGTGCCGGATGATTTGGATTTGTTCTTGCCCCAGCCTATTTTCGAAAAGATTTGTTTAATCATCATAATCCCCTTTTATCTCAGCGATAATCATAAAAACAATATTTATTAAACGCCTTTTTTCTTTCAATGCAAGTAATTTATGCTATAATTCCAAACGAACTTTCGGAGTTTATTAAAGAGAAAGGGGCCTTTATGAAACTCGTAACGTATGTGCATCGATATACCCCTTCTTGCGGTATTTTAACCCCTACAGGCATCATTGACATCCCATCCTGCACAGATGGATTGAATAAACTGCACAGTATCAAAGAAATCCTCATTAAAGGCCAAAAATCGCTCGATATTTTGTACGGACTCTCCGAAAAGCCCAGGGAACACATTCCACCGGAATCCATAACATGGCTGGCTCCAATACCGCGGCCGGGAAAAATCATTGCGCTGGCGGGGAATTATCAAAAGCATCTGGAAGAAACGGCCTGGCAGGACCCGACCTTTCAAAATCAGGCTGCAACGACGAATCCCTGGCCGTTTTTAATGCCGCCGAATGTTGTTCTGGCAACAAACACTCAAATTCCCTGGCCGGCCTATAGCGAAGAAGTGGATTATGAGATCGAATTAGCCGTCTTTATTGGAAACACGGCGGAAAAAGTATCACCTGAACAGGCATCGAAGCATATTGCGGGCTATTCGATCGCCAACGATATCTCCGCACGGAGTGTCACATTTAAAGAAGGCCGCACGAACCGCCCGCGAGATGTTTTCTTCGACTGGCTCATGGGAAAATGGGCCAATGGGTTTTTACCTATCGGACCCTGTTTCGTGACTGCCGACGAAATCAAAAACCCGCAGAGCCTCAATCTCGAACTGAAAGTCAACGGCCAAATACGCCAGCAAGCCGATACGTCACAAATGATCTTCGATGTTTATCAGATCGTTTCATTTATGAGTCACTTGATGACACTGGAGGCAGGCGATGTCATCATCACCGGTACTCCGCACGGTGTTGCCGCTGCAAACGGCCGGTACTTGAACCCCGGTGACATGATTGAATGTACCATCGAAAACATCGGTACATTGAAAAATACCCTTGGGCCAAAACCCGACACGTTTTATAATGGATTTATTCGCTAACTGAAAGTCCAAAATGCGATTAAGATTATTAAAAAAGCCCCAAGCATAAAGCCGGGGCTTTGTAGGTAACACATATTGTCATACTTTTACGATTAGATTTTATGCAATCTCCGGTACGGGACCGATAAGGGTTTCGTATTCCTTGAAGGTCGTCTTGTCGCCGGAGAAGACTTCTTCAGCCAGGGATTTAATGAGAGCCGCATTACGGGTAATGTATCGGCGGGCAATAATCTCTTTTCGTTTAACCATCGGAATGGTTTTGGGAGCTTCGGCATCGCCGTTGTCTGCAATTGCCACTTCCATATCGACTTGACTGGAAGCCTGATCGCAGAAGTAATAGCCGATAATCAACGCAATCGCCATATCTACAATCTGGCGACCATACAAGTCCATGTAATCAACACCCTGCTCTTTGACAAAGACGGCGGCCTTGAGCAATGTGTCCGTCCCTTCGGCCAGCAGTTTAGTCAAATCCTTCACACTGTCGGCATAATTCTTCCCGGCCAACTGGGCGAGGTATTTTTCGCCTGTCCCGCTGCAAACGCCACGAACAGCCGCGACTACCTGCAACTGGCTTGTACCTTCGTAAATTGTTGTGATACGGGCATCACGAGCATGACGTTCGCAAGCATAGTCCCGCATATAACCAGAGCCGCCGAGAACCTGAATCGCATCATATGAGACGGTATTGGACATTTCCGAGCAGAAATACTTGCTCATCGGCGTCAGCATCCCCGCCAAGCGCTTAATAAACTTTAATTCCTGCCTGGTAGCCTTAACGGAATCCTTATCTTCATTTCTTTCAATAATCTTATTGAGGCCTATCTCGTGGTCCACAATCCAACTTGTTTGATACAGCAAAGCCCTACCCGCCTCAATTGCCATCTTCATATTGATGACCATATCCCGCACAGCAGGCAGCTTCTCTATCGGCACTCCAAACTGCTCACGACTGGCCGCATAATCACGCGCCACACGATAGGTTGCTTCGGCAATACCCATCGACTGACCGGCAATGCCAATGCGAGCGCCATTCATCAGGCTCATCACATAGGTTACCAGACCACGCTGACGCTCGCCGATAATCTGGCACGGCGTATTATCAAAAAACAGCTCGCATGTCGGCGAACCATGAATCCCCAGTTTGTCTTCCAAACGGCGAACCTTGATGGTCGGGCCGCGGTCACAAACGAACAGGCTCAGACCCAGGCCGCCGATGCGTTCTTCAGAACGCGCTAGTACCAGCAGTACATCACTGCAACCATTCGTAATAAACCGCTTGACACCGTGCAGATACCAGTTGCCGTCATCGTCCTGAAACGCACGCAGTTTACACGCCTGCAGGTCCGAACCGGCATCCGGTTCCGTCAATACCATCGATCCGGTCACTTTACCGGCGGCGAAATCGGGCAGATAATGCTGCTTGATATCGTCGTCGGCAAAAAAGTTAATCGTCTCGGCAATCCCCTGCAATCCGAAGAGATTCATCAATGAGGCATCCGCACGCGACACAATCTCAATCGCTATAGAATAAATCGTATTCGGAAAATTCAGCCCGCCAAACCGGTGCGGCAGCGTAAAGCCCATGACATTGGCCTTGGCCAGTGCATTTAACGCATTCGCAATACCTTTGGCATAGCTAACCGTGCCGTCTTCGTTCAGAGTATTGCCCTCTTGGTCGATGTCTTCGCTTCGCGGTGCAATGTAATCTGCGCTAAGCCGCCCCATTGCATCCAGCACCATTTCATAATTCTGTTTGGCTTCACAGGCGTCTTCGGGGGCATAATCAAAATCCTTTGCATATCGAAAATCCTCTTCCTGCAACTGTGCAATTTTGTCCAGATCAAGGTGCCTGAACAAAAACTGAATATCTTCATTATCCTTATAAAAATTACCCATTGTATCATCCTTATACTTTTGTTAATCCCCAAAACCCCTCAAGCCCATCATGCCAAACACCCGCAGTGTCATTCCGAGCCGGGCGAGAGCCTGTACCGAGCAGCGTCGAGGGAAATCTATTTAAACAGTCATCCCGACGTAGTCGGGATTCCTTAATTTTGCTATTTACTTTTTAATCTTTGATATTATTCTTATACTTTTTCTTTGATTGCCTTGATCATCATCGGCACAACCGTATTCAAATCGCCCACAATCTTGTAGTGGGCCACATTGAAAATCGGCGCTTCCGGGTCGTTGTTGATGGCAATGATTTTCTGACTGCCGCTCATGCCCGCCTGATGCTGAATGGCGCCGCTGATACCGGCGGCAATATACAGACTCGGACGAACCGTCGTTCCCGTCTGGCCGACCTGATGGTCCCGGTCGATAAAGCCAAGATCCACGGCCGCACGCGTTGCCCCGGGAGAACCGCCCAGGCAATGCGCCAAATCCCAAATCATCTTGAAGTTGTCTTTACTGCCGACACCGGCACCGCCGGCAACGATGACACGGGACGCCTTCAGGTTGACCTTTTTGGCCTGCATGTGTTCGGCGAGAATCTCGATTGCCAAATCCGTCTGTGACAGATGAACGGCTTCTTTGACCACTTCGGCCTTACGTGTCACATCCGGTTCCGGCATGGGCATCACACCTTCACGCACGGTTGCCATCTGCGGCCATCGGTCATAGTTGATAATCGTGGCGATAATATTCCCACCAAAGGCCGGACGAATCTGCAAAAGAAGATTTCCATAAACTTCGCCCGTCTTTTTAATCTCGTGGTTGCCAATTTGAAGATCGGTGCAGTCCGCCGTCAGGCCCGCCTTGATGGCGCTGGCAATGCGCGGCGCTAAATCACGTCCGCACGGTGTCGCTCCGTACAGCACGATTTGCGGCTTGTGTTTTTCAATCAATCCATCGATGATTTTCGCGTAGCTACTTGTCTGGTAATGCCCCAACAGCGGATGCTCGGCCAGATAAACCTTGTCAGCGCCGTAGTGCCCCAGTTTTTCGCACAGTTCGCTGATATTCTCGCCCAGCAATACCGCCGCCAGCGGAACCTTCAGGATATCCGCCAGCTCACGTCCCTTGCTCAATAATTCCAGCGATGTGTCTTCCAGCTTTCTCTTATGCTGTTCGGCAAAGACCCAAACTTCTCCCTGTTTGTTTACGTCTATCATATTCTATCCTTACCTGTTCCGGCTTGCATTTATTTTTTCATTCCGAACGCCCACCTTGTCATTCCGAACGTAGTGAGATAATCTATTTAAACAGCTATCGCCGAAGGCGATTCCATAATTTTGATATTTCATCTTTGATATTTGATATTACCCAATGGTGTGGTCCACAATCAATTCATGAATCATGGATTCAATCGCCGTTTGCGAAGACTCGACCTGCTTGGTTTCCTTGGCGGCTAACACAACACTTTGAATGCGATGCACCTTGGTCGGGGATCCATCACGTCCGCACCATTTCAAATCGGCTTCCAGGAAATCTAAATCCCACTGTTTAATCAACAGATCTTTTTCCTCCAAGGCTTCACACGTCGCATCGACATCAATACAATCATCTTCGGCAGCCAAGGCTTCCACTTCCAGACGGGACTTAGCCGCCTTGCACTTCATCAGCCGTTTAGCAGCCGGCACACGCGGTTCATTGGCCGTATCCAAAACGGTCAAAAGGACCGGCAATTCGGCTTTGACTTCCTGCCAGCCGTTACCGAGGTTTCGCTTGGCCACGATGGTTTTTCCATCCAGACTGATAAGTTCCTCAACATAAGTAATCTGGGGCAGACTAAGCTTTTCGGCAATCTGGGGGCCAACCTGGGCTGTATCACCATCAATCGCCTGACGACCGCAAAGCACGATGTCGGGATTGAGTTTTTTGACACCGCAACTTAAGATATAGCTGGTCGCCAACGTATCAGATGCCGCACAACGGCGATCCGTTACCAAAATCGCCTGGTCGGCACCGCGATAAAAACCTTCACGAAGCACATCCGCCGCGGCAGGCAACCCCATTGTCATTACCGTAACCGTACCACCAAATTTATCCTTAATATCCAGCGCAAGTTCCAGTGCATTCAGGTCTTCCGGATTAAAAATCGCCGGAAGGGCTGCACGGTTCACCGTGCCGTCTTCATTCATTGCCTGGCCTGTAATTCGTTTTGTATCCGGTACTTGTTTTACCAAGACTACACAATCGTATCCCACTGATTTTGTCTCCATGAGCATCATTTCCTCTATTCTCTAATACAAAGACCACGTAGTTTAGTCAAAAATCAACACAAGTCAATCAAAAAACAACTATCGGCGAGATACCCTCTTGGCCGGCCAATGATTTGAATTTGCATAATACTTGCCTCCTCACCTCTTGTTTAGTGGGAACAAAAAACGGCTATTAACTGCCTGTAAAGTCCGAATTTTTTCGAAAAATAATGAAACTGTACGATAGGATACGACGTCATAAATAATAGATTTTAGAAAAATTTGTAATACTTTAGCCAAGTATCACATACGACTTGTCATTCCCGCGAAGGAATGTCACCCCCGCGAAGGCGGGGGCGCCGAATCCAGCGTAAAAACGGCCTCTGCCGAAGGCAGTCTCCTGTTTTTTTACACTCGGCTAAAATGTTACTAAAATTTTTAAGTTTAGAAGCCTACTATAAGAGCCGATTTTATAGAAAATGAGCAAAACTATGGCATTCGAATCACGTAAACTTAGATATATGAAATAATACGAGGAGTGAAAACCGTGGATGCAATACGTAAAAATTTAGATCGGACCTTTCAGGATTTCTGGAAGAAACACCGTGTTTTAACTATTCTACTGTTAGCAGCCCTCATCTTTGATACCGTCAGTACTATCTACTTTATGCAGAATGAAGGTATTGAACTTGAGATCCACCCCTTGGTGCGAGCCTCGGCCACGCTGTTTGGGCCGATTTCAGGAACGATTTTGTCCGCTTTTTTGTTCAGAGCTGTCGCCGGGCTGATGCTGGCGGTTTACCTGCGTCGGTTTTCCGCGTGGGTGCTGATTATACCGATTATTACCTCAACCGTTGCCGGATTTATTAACTTCTTTGGTCATGGAATCTTGCCCTACTACTCGTAATGTGGAAATAATTCTCATCTCATTCCATGCCGAATCGGTCTATCTCCCACCTCATAAAAAACAAGGAAAGAAATCCATTCTGATTGACCAAAACCAATCAATCATAATCCGACATTAACACATTATCCCATGTGGTGCTCGATAAAACCGGTATCGACTTGGTTTTTCACAAACAGATTATGAGACAAAATTGCCAAATGACCGGGGATCGTCGTTTTGATAGGTTCGATTTTGAACTCCCGCAGCGCACGTTTCATCGTAGCAATCGCTTCCTGGCGTGTCGGCTGATGAACAATCAGCTTGGCAATCAACGAATCGTAATGCGGCGAGACCATGGCTCCCTGATAAATATGAGTATCGACCCGAACGCCGGGGCCGCCGGGGACAATGAATTTATCAATTCTGCCGGGACAGGAGGCATATCCGCGAGCCGGATCTTCGGCATTGATGCGGCACTCCATTGCCACGCCGGTATGCTTAATATCACGCTGACGTAAATCCAGCGTCTGCCCCGACGCGACTTTAATCTGCCACTTAATCAAATCCTGCCCCGTCACTAACTCAGAAACCGGGTGCTCCACCTGAATCCGTGTATTGACCTCGATGAAATAGAAGCTTTCGTCCTTATCCAACAAAAACTCCACGGTTGCGGCACTGTGGTAATTGGCCTCTTTTATTAACCGCAATGCCGACTTGCACAATTCTTCTCGTGTTTTCTCATCCAGCACCGGACATGGCGATTCTTCGATAAGTTTCTGGTGCCGCCGCTGAATGGTACAGTCGCGTTCATAAAAATGAATCGCATTGCCGCTTTTGTCAGCCATCACCTGAACTTCCACATGCCGCGGCTCAACAATAAATTTTTCGATATATAACGTGCCGTTTTTAAATGCCGCTTCCGCCTCGGACTTTGCCGTTCCAAACGCCTTATGCAAGCTGATATCGTTATGGGCAACACGCATCCCGCGACCGCCACCGCCGGCGGCAGCTTTGATGATAACCGGATACCCAATTTTATTCGCAATTTTAACGGCCTCGGACTCATCCTTGATTTCACCTTCCGAACCGGGAACCACAGGAACGCGGGCCTTTTTAGCAATCTCGCGTGCGGCGACTTTATCCCCCAATTGGTGCATCGACTCCGGATTGGGTCCGATGAATGTAATACCACACTCGATGCAAACCTCAGCAAAGTGCGCATTTTCAGCCAGAAAACCGTAGCCGGGATGAATCGCATCCACATCCGCGATTTCTGCGGCACTGATAATGGCGGGAATATTCAGATAACTTTTAGCCGGAGCGGCGGGTCCAATACAAATCGCATCATCGGCTATTTGTAAATACGACGCGTCTTTATCCGCTTCGGAATAGACGACGACCGCCTGAATCCCAAGCTCATGACAGGCCCGGATAATCCGAAGCGCGATTTCACCACGATTTGCAATTAAGACTCTTGAAAACATAAAACAACCTTTTTGTCGATATTCAGGGTTTTAGATGAATCGATTCAATAAAATGGCGATGTTGACTTTTACGGTCGAACCTTAAAAAGCATCTGACCAAACTCCACCGCTTGGCCGTCTTTGCAGCACACTTCGATAATCGTCCCAGACACTTCGGCCTTAATTTCGTTCATGACTTTCATCGCTTCAACAACGCACACCACTGTGTCCGCATTAACCCGATCGCCGGCCTTGATATAAGGGTCGGAATCCGGACTGGACGCCTGATAGAACGTGCCGACGATAGGAGAGGTAATTTCGACAAGACCCTTTTCTTTCGCCTCTGTGGGTGTTGAGATTGGGGAAGTAGCCGGCGCTGCGGCCATTGGAACCTGTTGCATGATGGGTGCGTCCACGCCGGGACGTTTGAGATGGATTTTCATATCCCCATCTGCAATTTCCAGTTCGACCAACTCGTTCTCTTTCATCAGGTCGATGAGTTCTTTTACTTTTTGTAAATCCATTGGCTTTTTGTCCGACATGGTATAAAAATCCTTTTCTGTACACAGTTAATCGCTTTTTCTTCGAAGTTAGCGGAATAGTATAGTCCTCTGCGGGGAAATTGCAAGCTTTTTTATATCCCGCTCAGGGCAAACGTGATCTGTTGATTGGCACACGTTTGTACAACGGTGTTTATTATGACGCATTCGAGGGCCTCATCGACCAAGTACGGATTTATACACGGGACATGGACGCTTCTGAAACTCAGGATATTTACCTGCAATATGCTTTAATTGCCGATATGGAACCGGATGGCGATGTTGACATGAATGATTTCACGGCATTCGCCAATTTCTGGCAAAACTCGGAGTCATGTGACGGCGATCTGACCTGTGACTGTATTGTGGATATCGAGGACTTCTTGATTCTGGCCGACGAATGGCTGCATCAGATACCGTCAAATTAAATCAACAATCCAAATACAGAGTATTCTACATTTTCCGCAGTAAAATCTGTGCCAGGATGTCACTTGTTTGATATTTTTTGAGAGCCGAAAAAATTTCGCCTCGTTAATCTCTTGTTTTAAAGCAACTAACGAAATTCTCATAATTTTTTTGTTTTTTTCCGTTTTTCCCCCTTGCATCCCGACCACGGACGAGTATATTGACGTATTAGCTAAGTGGCTACATATTGTTGTTTGTCGTAATAATTATTCTACATCTTGTATTTATTCAGGGAGGATAAAATGTCCGAAGAACGGATTCCAAAGACGGGCGAGAACATGATTAATTCGGAATTTAAACCGTGGGAGAAATCTCAGGATATGCATAAAAAAGGGCTGAAAATAGTGCCGAATTTTGCCACTGACGGGGTGCATCCTTTTGATGAAATAGAATGGGAAACCCGCCAGGCAAAGATCACTGACGAGACAGGGAAGGCCATTTTCGAGCAGAATGACGTCAAAGTCCCCGGCAACTGGAGTCAGTTGGCGACAAAAGTAGTCGTTAGCAAATACTTCTATGGTGATGTTCACTCCGGCCATCGGGAAAACTCCGTCAAACAGCTTGTTCACCGTGTCTGCCGGGCCATTGCCGACCGCGGCTATCAGGACGGTTACTTCGAAACTAAAAATGATGCCGAAAACTTCTATCATGACCTGACGTACCTATGCGTCAATCAATACGGCGCGTTCAACTCGCCGGTCTGGTTCAACGTCGGCCTGCACGATGTCTATGGCGTTAAGGGCAGCGAGCACAATTTCCATTGGGACGATATCAAGCAAAAAGCCGTCGCGTGCCAAAGCAGCTACGAATACCCGCAGGCCTCGGCCTGTTTTATCCAGTCCGTCGATGACACGATGGATGACATCATGCGGCTGGCCCGCAGTGAAGCGATGCTCTTTAAGCATGGCTCCGGCACCGGGACCGACATGTCCACGCTCCGCAGCAGCAGGGAAAAACTCTCCGGCGGCGGTAAACCCTCCGGCCCGCTGAGCTTTATGCGAGTTTACGACCAGATTGCCGCCGTTGTTAAGTCCGGCGGAAAGACACGCCGCGCCGCCAAAATGCAGTCACTGATGATTAACCACCCCGACATTAAGGACTTCATCACCTGTAAAACCGAAGAAGAAAAGAAGGCCTGGGCCTTGATTGATCAGGGTTACACCCCTGACGACGCCTACAACAGCGTCATGTTCCAGAATTCCAATCTGTCCGTTCGCGTAACCGATGATTTCATGGAAGCCGTGGAAAAAGACAGCCAATGGACAACAAAATCCGTAACGACGGGTGACGATGTGGAAACCTATCCGGCGTGTGAACTGATGGAACTAATCGCCGAGGGCACCCGCATTTGCGGCGACCCCGGTCTGCAATACCACACCACCATCAATAAATGGCATACGTGCCCGAATTCCGGACCGATTAACGCCTCCAACCCGTGCAGCGAATATATGTTTGTCAACAACTCGGCGTGTAACCTGGCATCGCTGAACCTGATGAAATTCCGCAACGAAGACGGCTCGTTCGATTTGGAAAACTTCAAAAAAGCCATTCGCCTGTTTATTATCGCACAGGAAATCCTGGTCGACAACGGCAGCTATCCGGAAGAACGCATCACCGAAAACAGTCACCGGTTCCGCCCGCTGGGGCTTGGTTATGCCAACCTCGGCTGCCTGATGATGAGTTTGGCACTGCCGTATGATTCGGACCAGGCACGCACATGGGCTTCGGCCATTACCGCGATTATGACCGGCACGGCCTATACCGTCAGTGCCGAATTAGCCGCGATCAAAGGCCCGTTCGCCGACTACCGGAAAAACAAAGACCCGATGATGAACGTCATCGCAATGCACCGTGAACATGCCCGCAACATCCCGGAAATGCACTGCCCAGACTATCTGCTCAGCGCCGCCAAGGACGCATGGGATCAGGCCTTTGACGTCGGAACCCAATACGGCTACCGCAATGCCCAGGCCACGGTACTGGCTCCGACCGGGACGATTGGCTTTATGATGGATTGCGACACAACCGGTGTTGAGCCGGACATCGCCCTGGTCAAATACAAACTGCTCGCCGGCGGCGGCATGCTCAAACTGGTCAACCGCACCGTACCGATGGCGCTGGAACGCCTCGGCTACACACCCGACGAAATCAAACAGATTTGCGAAACCATCGACGCCGATGATACGATTGAAACGTCCGACATTTTACGCGCCGAACACCTGCCGATTTTCGATTGTGCCTTCAAGGCCAGGAATGGCAGTCGCCATATTCATTATCTGGCACACCTGAAAATGATGGCCGCGGTACAGCCCTTCCTGTCGGGGGCCATCAGCAAGACCATCAACATGCCGAAAGAAAGCGATGCCGATGAAATTGCATCCGCTTATATGGAAGGCTGGAAACTCGGACTCAAAGCCGTCGCCATCTATCGTGACGGCTCCAAGCGGCTCCAGCCGGTCAATACGGACAATAAGACCAGCGACAAGAAAAAGAAAGCGCCTGATGAGGTCGTTGCTCCCGCGCGACCGTTCCGGCGCCGTCTGGCCGAAACACGCCAGAGCATTACGCACAAATTCTCTGTCGCCGGTCACGAAGGATATCTGACGGTGGGGCTGTACGAGGATGGTCAGCCTGGTGAGTTGTTTATCACTATGGCCAAGGAGGGCAGCACCGTCGGGGGGCTTATGGACGTCGTGGGAACCTGCGTATCGATGGCCCTGCAATACGGCGTGCCGCTGATTACCCTGGTCGATAAATTCCGCCACGCGCGCTTCGAACCGGCGGGCATGACCAGCAATAAGAACATCCCATTCGCCAAAAGCCTCATCGACTATATCTTCTGCTGGCTGGGCTGCCAGTTCATCCCCGGCTATGCCGAAAAGAACACACCCAACCGCACCCCCGCCGTTCCAACCGATAATAAAACAACAACCACCGCTAAGGAACTGGTCCAGAAAACACAGGATTTGGCAAAAAAAATCGACGAGGCCAAGGCCGTTCAGAAAAAGCAACCGGGTAAAACAACCCCCCCGCAGGCCATTAAAGAAATGCCGGTAAAGCCCGCATCGGACCGCTTTGCAGACCGTTTGGTCGAAACCGTCACCGCCGTGATAACCGGCGCCGACGGAACACAAGGCGCGGTCATGAAACAGTTTAACGAGCAGTTTGTGGATTTCCAGGACGACGCACCAGCCTGTGACGTCTGCGGCTCCATCACCGTACGAAACGGAACATGCTACCGATGCTTCAACTGCGGAAACTCCATGGGATGCTCTTAAAAGCGCGGCGACGTAAGTCGCCCGATGTAACCCCACAAGCAACAGTAATATGATCAAAAAATAAACGATCAAGGCCCGCCAACCCCGGCCTTTTTTGCTTGTAATTTGTTGCTTTGCATTTAACATAATACAGATGAGTCGATTTTTGGATAAACTGTTTTGGAAGGTCTTGCCTTTTATCTGTGTAGCGGTTTTGGCATTTTTTATCTTGCTTAATACTGAAGGTATAGAGAATAGCTGGCCGATATTTATGATTTTTTTATCGGTCTTTTTATTTGGAGCTGCCTTACCTGTTTTTGCAGAGATGACTAACGCCCTGCACATTCACCTACTCCAAAAGAAAGTGGCATACGGGTACTTCAACGCAATACCTGAGTTAGAAAAAGCAAAAGCAAAATCCGGAAAATGGGCACGAGTATTTATCATAACCTGGATTACAGGTGTAATTATTGGGCTTGGATTTATGCTCTACACCATTCTGATAAAGTCTCATGTCCCATGGCATTCCCAACCAACGTGTCTCAGTCCTGGCTCTTCGACATATTTCACGCTTACATTGTTGACTTGGATTTTTTACATTTCCGGCCTGCTTGGAATTCTCTTTATGCTCTCTATGGGGATTCTGTTTCTGAAAGCCTTGTTCTCACGGAAAAATAGATCCGCCAAAAAATTCCCCAGAGCCTTGATTTTTGCTTTCATCTTCTTCTTCGCTTCTTTTGCAAATATTTTCTTCTCTGATTATTTAACGTCACGAATCATCAGACACAAAGTCGTACCCTTTTTACATAGTGCATCTGCAGATGCTCGCGTGTACATTAATTCTAAACCAGTTGCTGATCCTAATCGGTTTATCGCAGTACTATCCGAAGTTAAGCCGTATCCAGCACATCATTCACATGCATTGGATACATTTGAAGTGCGTATTGAATCAAATGAACAAACACTGACACTGCAACTAGGCCGGGACAGCAGCTATGAGAATGAGTACTGGGTATTTTTCCCGGGATTTCGTTCTTCTCCTCCTAAGATTGGTCGCGTAACTACGAATATATTTGACGACTTACCATGAAGGAATTTAAGGAAGAAATTTAAGGCATCAGGAGTCTTTTTAGCCCCCCGCCTTAAAAATTTAAAATTAAACACTGTTATCTCCAAATGGAAAAACAAAAACTCATCCTGCCCTGAGCGACTTGTCTTGTCATTTTATCTTGCCGCAGAAATTAAAGGTGTCAGGAATCTTTTTAGCTCCCTGCCTTAAGAACTCAAAACTCATAATTAAAAATTCAAAATTATCAAGATTCCTTCCTCAAAGATGCCATCAAAAACCTGCCCGCAGGAGTCGCCTTATTTATTCCCGGGTTTTTATGTTCTTGAGTCCTTGTATTCTTATCCCCACATTATATCCCTTGGGTCGAGAATTGAAAACCAAAAAAAATCCGCGTTATTCTGTGGAATCTGCGGTTAAGCCAGCCATTTGGAAGAAATCCGTAATTTAGAATTTCCGCTCGCCAATCGCCCCGGCGTCAGCCGGACTGCTCGGAGTTGGTCGGGGGCACATCCCGATCTATCGGGAGAGCATTCCGGCTGGCTCTGAGCAGATAGCAATCGATAGGTTGCGGCGATTGTCCTCTATGAACCTCTGTGGCAAAATCCTGTTTATCCCGTTAATCCCGTCGAAAAAAATCTGTGTAAAATCGGTATCAATCTGTGTCTGAAAATGAATGAAAATTTGTGTTGATTCGCGGCAAAAAAGTTTGACATTTATCTAACTTATGGTAAAATACATAAAATTGAAGTGTTCATTGAAAATTGAGTGAAGGAGCCAACAAAAGCGCGGCAGAGCCTGTCCTGGACACTGATCCGGGACCACATTCTTGAGTTCTGTATTCTTGTATTCCTGTATTCTTAAAGCCGAAGGGGCCTTGCCCCGAAGGCTTTTTATGACAAACGAACCCAATTTCAAATTCCCCAAAATCACGCTAAGTGATTTTTCCACAACTGCTTACTGATAACTGCCGACTGCTGACTGACCAAAAAACGAACCCAATCGAACCCAATTGACACGAAGTGTCATTCCGCCCAAACTGTCATCCCCCGTTGCCCAAACTGTCATCCCGGCCTCCGAGCCGGGATCCAGAATTTAAAAAGCCATCTGGAAGAAATCCTCATTTTTGATAGTTGCTATTTAATTTTTGATATGCCTTCAAGGCACTTTCCGGACCTTTATGCCATTAAGTCGCTATTGAAATTGGCCGACTTAGAGATGACGTTATGTACCTTTTTGGAGTCGCTATGTTGACGGCAACTGAAATCATGGCCTGTTCACAGAACAAAACTGCACCGGTCGATGTGTTGTTTGCCGGACAGCGGCTTGTTCCGGAGCATCTTATCGGGCGTTTAACCGAGCATCGCTATACTTGGGATTTCGTCAGTGCCGACAATCTTGAAAACTGTATCAAAAACCGCGAGATTCGAGCTTGTCTGGTCCTGGACGCCTCAGCGATTGAGCCGAAGAAGATGTCCGGGCCCGATAATCTCCTCGAAATGCTTGATCGCAAAAATATTGCGGTCATTTTGTGCAATACCCCGGCCGAATTGAATCTCGAAAAAACACCACTGGCCTCTGTCGCCAAAACCGATGATTTGAATGAACTGTGGGCACGCATTGACAGCCATATCAAGGCCCATAAACATTTTCAACAGCGAATAGCCGAAGAAAATCAACCCGCTTGCCGGTTAAAAATCAGCGAAGATACGCAGCGGCAGCTTGAAATGGCAGGTCATGTTCAGCGCAACTTTTTGCCATCCCGGCTTCCGAATACAGAAAATTTCCGCTGGGCAACCGTCTTTCGCCCTGCCGAATGGGTCTCAGGCGATATTTACGATATTGCCCGACTCGATGAGCGGCATATCGGTTTCTATCTGGCCGATGCGGTCGGCCATTCGATGCCCGCGGCCCTGTTGACGATGTTCCTCAAGCAGGCCACCGTGATGCGTCAAACCATCGGAAACGATTACTATATCTTCCAGCCATGGGAAGTGATGAAAACCCTCAACCTGCGGATGTCCGAGCAGGAACTGGCGGGGTGTCTTTTTGCTACCTCATTCTACGCCACATTGAATACCGAAACGCTTACCATGAAATACGTCCGCGCCGGACACCCCTACCCAATTCTGATTCGGGAAGATAAAATCGTTCAGCTTCAAAGCCGCGGTGGCTTATTGGGAGTCTTTCCGGAAGCCGAATTCCAGCAGCAATCGCTAACACTGCACCCGCATGACAAGCTGTTTATCTACTCAGACGGCGGCGAACCGCTTGTCGGTGAAAGCCCTGACGACCATTCATTCCTCTTTACCGAACAATTTCAGGAAATCTGCAGGCTGCCCATTGAAGAAATGCTTTCGGCCTATAATCAAATGGCCGAAAATTATCATTTCAAAGCCGGAGAAACCGATGATGTCACCGCCATCGGCCTTGAAATTCTGTAATCGGCGATTCAGCACCTCTTTCCCGATTGCGTTAGCGGCACATTAGAAATTCAACACTGTTCCAAAAAAAACTCCGGAGAGTTCATTTAGAACTTGTCCGGAGCAGTCATTTAAAACTCAACCCCCTTTACGCATTCTCACATCAGGCACTTTTATTGTCCAGGAAACCCTCCAGTTTTCTGGCTCGAACCGGATGCTGAAGTTTTCGAATTGCCTTGGCTTCCACCTGTCGAACCCGCTCGCGAGTGACTTTAAAGATACGCCCCACTTCTTCGAGTGTATAAGTATAGCCGTCCCCAATGCCGTAACGCAGTTTGATAATCTCGCGTTCGCGATAGGTCAGCGTCTTGAGAATATCGTCAATACGATCTTTCAGCATTTCCTGCGTAGCGGACTGAACGGGTGATTCGGCCGATTCATCTTCGATGAAATCACCGAAATAACTGTCTTCGCTTTCACCAATCGGCCGATCCAGACTGAAGGGATGTTTACTGATTTTCAGGACCCGGCGGGTTTCCGAAAGACTCATTTTGGCCGTTTCGGAAATTTCCTCGATCGTCGCTTCCCGTCCCAGTTTTTGCAGTAACTGCTTGCCGATGGTTCGCAGTTTGCTCATGGTTTCAATCATGTGCACCGGAATTCGAATGGTTCGGGCGTGGTCGGCAATCGCACGGGTAATCGCCTGTCGAATCCACCACGTCGCATACGTACTGAATTTGTACCCGCGACGATACTCGTACTTATCCACCGCCCGCATCAGACCGGTATTGCCCTCCTGAATAATATCCAGAAAACTCAAACCCCGATTACGATATTTCTTGGCAATCGAAACCACCAGACGCAGGTTTCCGCCGGAAAGTTTACGCTTGGCATCTTCATATTGTGCGTACACCGCTTCAATCGCCCGCAAACGCTTATCCAGCTGCTTGGGGGTTTCCATAACGAATTCCACAAGCCCTTGCAGTTCCTGTTGCATCGCTTCAATATCTTCCGGCTCATAATCCTTCGTCGGGCCGATTTCAATCATCTTTTGGAGTTGATGCATTTTTTGCTGAATCCCCTGCAGCTTTTTCATCATCGGCTGAATCCGGCTGGTTCGCAGGCTCAGTTCCTCCAGTAATGACGTGATTTTCCGCCGATTGCGATGCATCTGTTTGATATTTCGCTTTATCTCATCAATATCATCGAGTTCCTGTGAATGAGCAAAGAGGGCCACATTGCGTTCCAGCAGTTTATTCACTGTTACCAGGTTAAAAGGAAGACGGTCTTTGACCACCGCACGCTCATACGCCTCGCCGCTGCTCATCTTCATCGTACGGTCAAACGGCAAGATTCCTTCATCAACCTGCTGCAGAATATCGACAGCGGTTCGTGCACAATAATCGCTTTCAAGTACTTTTCGCCGGAATGCCAGACGTGTCAACTCTATTTTTCGCGCAAGACTGATCTCTTCTTCGCGTGTCAGCAGCGGTATTTCGCCCATCTGTGTCAGATACATACGGACCGGGTCGTCGATTTTCCGGACTTCGCGTTCCAATTCTTCTTCGAGAACCAGATCGTCCTCCATATCTTCGTCATCACCGCGGCCGACTTTTTCTGCTTCCTCCTCAAAGTCCTCATCGACGCCTTTTTCAATATCCGCCTCATCCAGAAGCTGAACCCCCAGTTCATCTAATGTCATCAGCAAGCTATCCAGCCGAGCAGGACTTATGACTTCGTCGGGAAGTGTATCGTTAATTTCTTCGTATGTCAGATGCCCCTTTTCTTTTCCGATTTTGATGATAGACTTAATGGTTTTTTCAATAAGCTCAGCCTGGGCTACAGGCAACCCCACTTCTTCATCTTCTTCCGACTGAGAATCCGCCTGACCAATCTGCGACACTTTCGCCGAATTCGTTTTGTTCGGTTCATCAACGTCGTTGATATTCTCATCCAACTCTAAACCATCCGTCGCTTTAAGAATTCCCTCTTTATTTTTCCCTCTTTTTTTAGCCATACGTTTCCTCTAACCTTTTCTTATTTAACCCATTTATATAGTGTATGTATAATTTCGATATTACCTTCAAATAACGCTTCCGGCTCTCCGGTTAAGTCCCTTTTGAGCCATTTGTTGTTTTTTTCTCAAATAATTCGTTTCATCATCTTCCTGCTGAAAATCTTTCAATCGCTCCACTTCTTCTTGATGTCGAATCTCTTCAAGCACCCTGACCGATTCTTCCAGGCGTACCGGCGGATCCCCTTTCCGGCTTCCGATTGATTCCAGTTCGCCCAGCACGGTCGCCGTGGCAGGAGATTCAATCTGTCCGTACAAACGTGCCATTTCCGGCTCAACGCCCTCATTGAGGCACTGAAATAAAACCTCGGCAATTTCGCCGAGTGCCGGATACGTTTTGAAGTCCGACACCTGAATCCGGTCCGCCACCAGGTCATACAAGCCCGGCTCATGCAGCAGCACTTCGAGAATCTCCCGTTGTGCCTGTTTCAAAAGCGTCGGCTGTGTATTCTGTTCTTCCGACATCGAAGAAGTCCCTGTTGACTCATTGCGTGCTGTGCGCTGACGCTGTCTCTGAATTTTTGCAATCTCTTCCTCGATACGGCTGGGAGGACTCTTTAATAACTCACCCAATCGGCTCAGAACCACGGTTCGGCTAATCGAATCCATTTTGCGGCTTTCAAATGCCGCCGCCGCCGTCTGAAGGAATTGGCGAATCGCCTCGGTTCGATCCGAAAGGTTCTCGCCTTTTTGGAGTTGTTCTTCAAGAATTTTCCACTTGAACTCCAGTACGTCTTCAGCCGCATCAATGACCGTCTTAAACGCATCCGTTCCCGCTTCAAGAAGATAATCGCACGGGTCTTTTCCTTCCGGGACAAACGCAAGCTGAACGGCCACCTTCTCACCAAGACAAATTTCCAGCGCCCGGTTGGCTGCCGATTTACCTGCTATATCACTATCAAAGAGCAATACGATCCGCTTGGCGTATCGTTTTAAAATTCTCGCATGACCGTTGGTCAAACTTGTCCCCAATGCAGCAACGACATTATGAATGCCGAACTGATGGGCCATAATCACATCGGTATAGCCTTCGGCAACAATCGCTGTCCCTGTATCGGAAATTGCCTGACGGGCCCGATCCAGACCGTAGAGCGAATGGCTCTTATCGAACAACGCCGTCGCAGGTGAATTCATATATTTAGCCGGGTCATCAGCCAACGTTCGCCCGCCAAAGCCAATCACACGGCCTGTTACATCAATGATCGGAAACATCAGCCGGTTGCGAAATTTATCATAACAACCGCCGCGTTCCTTTTCAACCGCCAGACCTGCCCGAATCAGCGACTTTGCAGCGGCCTTCTTTTCCGTTGCCTTAGCAACCAAATCATCCCATGCATCAACGGCCAAACCCAATTGCCATGTCTTTGCTGTCTCGACAGAAATTTTTCGTTGTTCAAGATACTGCCTTGCAGTTCCCCCCTTCTGTTCATCCCATAAATTCGCAATCCAATGATTCAATGTCCACATGTTGATCTTTGCCAAGGTTGCGGTATCCAGCCCTGAATCCTGTGAGTCGTCACGCCGCGATTGCACCGGTTCCAGCCGAATTCCCGCACGCTGCGCCAAACGCTCAACCGCCTGTGGAAACGTCAGGTTTTCTTTCATCTGAACGAACTTTAAAACATCTCCTCCGGCTCCGCAGGCAAAGCACTTAAAGATTTGCTTAGAGGGATTTACATATAGACTTGGCTTATGGTCGGTATGAAATGGGCATAAGCCCACCATTTCCTTACCTTTTTTCTCCAGCTTCAGATGCTCTGAAATAACATCCGCAATGTCATTTGCATGCTGAACCTGGCTGATTACACTATAATCCCATTTCCCAGTCAAGCCAACTCCGTCGGCGTCTGCCCCTTCGCAGAACCTCTTATTCTTCTTATTCTCTTCTTCTAACTATCGATATCACAAACACATAGCCCGTATTTGACAGGCTCAACTCACGTCCTAAAACAGATATACAGACCTTCACCCCCCTGTAATAAATCGAAAAAGACATTAAAGTATAGAACAGGATGTCAAAAAGTCAAGGATAAGTCATTGAAATAGTGTTTTTAATACAGAAAAAGGCTATTTCGAACATGCTTGGACACTTGCTCAAAAAGGACACTTGGGTCATTTAACAAATTTACTCACACAAACTTTTTAAATCGTCAATTGTCAGTTCACTCAGTTTGTTTACGACCTTTTTGGCCTTCTTGTTCAAAGCATCCCTTGAATAGGTGTTTGTTACTGCAACGGGATTCATCCCGGCCGCGGCGGCCGCTTCCAACCCCCAGTGGGAATCTTCGATCACAACGCATTCGGACGGTGTGATTGGAGTATTATCGCCGGTATTGAGTCTGTCCAGAGTCATTCGATAACCTTCCGGGTCGGGTTTTCCGTGTTTGACCTCATCGGCACTAATGGTCACCTCAAACGCATCCGCAAAAGGAACCCCCGACAGCATCAGGTCGATATCGCTCCGCAACGCTCCGGAGCAGATCGCCCGGCGAACATGATGGTCAACCAGCATTTGGATAAACTCCGCCACTCCGTCAATAATCACGGCATCGGTTCCGGCAAGCTCATCAAAAATGATTTTCTTTTCGGCAACCTGCTCGGCAATCGCCGTATCGTCCAGCCCCATCCCATAATCGCGGTTGACCGCCTGGATATTTTCCAAATCGCTGTAACCAAGATACTTTTCCCAGTGCACGTCTTTAGGAATATCCACCCCGAACCGATTAAAAATCGCATTCAGCGCCTGATAATGCAGAAACTCTGAATCGCAAATCACCCCGTCAAAATCAAATATCACCGCCTGCAGCATAACTTCACCTGTATAATTCTATTATTCCCCAAGTTTCTTTTCTAATTCTAATCCTATTTGTTGTATTCTTTTCGGCATTTTTCGACCTTCATAAAAATCGATGAACTCTGACCAGGTTTTTTGGGCATCGGCTAATATATTAAGCTCCATCTCTGCTCGTATCTTATCGGTTAAAAAGAATGAATATTTCCATCCATTTTCTGTAACTGCTAAGCCACGAGATGCCCACTTTATAACTGCTTTCCAATTGTTAAGCCCCCTATAGGCATCACATAGAACTTGGAAAGCTTCTATTGCCTGTGAGTCTATCTGCAAAGCCATTTTTGCATATTTAATAGCCTCATGGTAATCCTCCAAATGGTCACAAATTTCTCCGTACAAACATATTGCATCAATGTTTTTCCTATCTTTTTCTAAAATAGGATTAAGAATTTCCAATGCAATCTCATACTCTTCCGCCATGTGAAGACCATCGGCAATTTCTACTTTTGAAGCCTCTAAATCTTTTCCAGATAGTACATTCTGTACAAATTCTTCAAAAGTAGTCGAAGTAGAAAAGAAAGAAGTAATACGAATCCTGCCCTTTTTTCCCTTTGCTCTACAATCTCCTATCAGCAAAGAAGTGGGTAAAACAACTCCAACCTTCTCTTGCATCCAGTTTTCTAATAGTCTCCATTGCTCAGCATAAACTTCCTTCACATACGGGATAACATACTCTTTAATCCACTTGTAAGCTACTGTTTCAGCGTATATTTCACCCTTTTCAACATCATCCATTCGCCATCGACCTCGAGATATACGATTAACAAAATCATAATGATGCGCAAGTTCATGCACAAATACTCCTAGCATATGTAGGCGAAGATATAAATCCCACAGGTCTCGGTTTTCGATCGCTGGATCATAGGTATAACCGTACAGTTTAATTTCATTTATATTCAGGAAGTATGTCCCAAGACAGGATGGTCGATAGATGCCGCCGAACACCTCGTGCCCTAAACGGCCGAGGTATGGGTCCTTCTCGGGTTCTGTATAATATGGCTCTTCATGACATCGCTGCTCAAATTTACCAAGCGTAAAAGTAATCTTATCCAGTCCATCAATTAAACCTTGCGGCATACGTTTTAATAATGTCCGAATATCCTGTTCTGAAACCGGAAAGTGGAGATATTCAGACCGTTCCTCTGCCTCAATAGGCAATGTGTCAATCGAAAACCCGCCATGTACTGATTGACCATATTGCCTTTCTTCCTTGATATGACTTTTGGCTCTGCGTTTCGTTAAATATTCTTCATACAGTTTTCGATATTCCTGAATGCGCGAATCATCTCCACTTCGAGCCTTTTCATAGGCCTGTTGGACATCTTTTCGAGTTGTATGAAAACTACGCGACATATTCAAACCATCATTCATCAGTAAACTACCACCGAGCAAGCTCGGTGGCTTTGATAATTAGTAGCTTGCTATCTGCTATCGCTGATAGCAAACTATAATTAGGGGATTGCCATCCCCTAAAAACCCCTGTTTGCTGGGGAGCCATTCATCCCACAAGCAAGCTTGTGGGTTTTCTGGCACAATTTGATAAAAAGCCCCGGGGTTTCCGGGGCTTATATTGTAACAGCCACTCCGGATTTTACAATCGCGTTTTAGCGTATTTTGAATACGCCGTTTTCAGGGTTATCTGTATCAATACGCAAACAACTTTTTTATTTCTGTACTTTCTCGACCAATACCGCAGGATTGTTTATTTCCAACTCACGGCTTTTCTTCCAATTGGCAGCACCGGACTCAAGGGAGCGGGCGAAGCCGTAGTCGATGTCATTGCATCGCGTATAGACGGCTTCTTTTTTTTCGTCCCAGCGGTCATAGTGTCCCGTAATCGTCGCCATATACCAGCGATAGGGAAATTCATGTTCAGCGAACAGTGGGTCAATATCGGAGATGTCCACATTATGGGCGTTCTTCAAATCGTACTGCGTTACTTTCCAGGTAATATCTTTGGTGTAATAGTGATCGGCCCAGTATTGTCGATTTTGTTTCGTTTCATCGGCAAAGATATGTCCCAGTTCGTCGGCATCCCATTTCTCCGGCACATACGCATCCAGAAAGGTTAAATGAAACGTCGCGTCGGGCAAGACTTCGGCGATACGCTTGGCCGCCGAATGAA
>JADHXS010000111.1 GCA_016782835.1 Phycisphaerae bacterium
CTAACTGATGATGATCCACGTGATGTCCATATCAGCTGTTGGGGTGGAGCCAATACTGTGGCTTCCGCACTATGGAGAATAAAAAACTCAAAGGAGTTAACTCAAGAACAGATTAAAAAAGCATTAGCTAAAGCACATAAGTGGCTTGCCAGCCCAAGTCGGCGCGGGTGGGCAATCCCCTTTTATAGATAATAAGCAACCTATAAGTATGCCGTATTTCGAATTATAACACATTAGAACTATTTTCCCTGATGACGATATCAGCCAAGTTACTCCTGAAATGTTAGTTAAGGCGAAAGAGGACAATGACGCTTCATCACGAGCACTGAATACAATTGTTGTACATTGCATGAAAACGGCTGATTTTGGTATAAAGGACGTGATTGTAATACTATTACGGTTCCTGAAGAATTGCACAAACGGCTTCAGGAAGTCAAAAAGAGTTTTAATGTCTCACGGGTTTGTCAGGAGGCGATTGAAACAGAAGTTAAACGGCATGAACTGCTTAAGAGCGGATTAGAGGATATGAAAGATGTAATCGAACGGCTTCGTTTGGAAAAGGTAGAGTTTTTAAAGGAATCGTATGATATAGGTTACAAAGAGGGCTTGGATTATTTTCGTGAAATACCATATGGAGTACTGACCATAATTGATCAATATAGAGACGGTCCACAACAAGCTGCTTGGGAATGCTGCGAGAAATTTGACTTAGATTTTCTATGTGGTGGTATTTTTGGGGAAGGAATTACATCTATCTTTGAAGCCGAAGCATTAAAAGAAAAATTTGGAAGACCAGATATTGATGATGATTTGTACGCGAAAGGTTTCTTTAAGGCACTTGTTGATTGTTATGATAAAATAAAAGATCAACTGTAAAACAGTAAGGAGATTAGCAATGTCAGCAAATTTTAATTTCGCAAAGTGTTTCGCTCCTGAGATTGCAGACCGCTTAAATAAAGCGGACAACTATCTGTACACCTGCTTAGACCCCGTGGCCGCCATTGAATCTGCCGGCACGGCCATGGAATGTATGTCTTCAAAAGCTTTGAGACAGATTAGCATTTTCCATTAGAGACGATTTTGGCTCCGTTCCCACTATTCTACTGTTTACTTTCTTCCTTTCAAGAACAGTTTTTGATTTCAATTCAGTTCGCCGTCTCAGGATTCCATCCCGTCTGCCGAAGTAGACATCATCGGGAGTGACATTGCCGATGCCCTCATGATAGCGATGGGCATTATACCAGTTCACAAACCTTCTGATCTCCCGTTCCAATCGCTCCGGTGACTGCCAAACCTGTAGACAAATACATTCTTTTGCGGAGCGGTGGAACCGTTCGATCTTACCATTGGTCTGTGGATGATATGGGTCAATAATAAGACTTTTTTGAAAGGAGTGAAAAATGGACATGAAAAAAGTGGTAGTATTGATGTGTGTGGTATTGATGGGGGCAGGAACATTTGCTTACACGTTTATGGGGCCGCCCACAGCGGAGCTTGAAATGACAAGAATCCAAAAAGAAACTCCCCAACCTTATAAGCCAATAAAATATAATCAACGTGAAAACAATGTCGGATACATTTATTCGTTTTCCAAACAGGCCATCGATGTTGATGGGCTTGGAACTGTTGATGATGCCGAAATAACCCGCCATTACTTTACATGGGGTATCGCCCATCTATATTACTCGTAGTTGTTGTTTTAATTTCATGGATTATTCGTCCTCCCTCATCTTATGATAGGTCAGAGATTGATAAAAGATTGACTTCACTTGAGGAACCCTTTAAGGAGGTATCAGCAGACTATTATCAGGACGGAGGAAGCGTATCTATAAAGATTGTTGATAAAAATGACACCCTCTTAAAGATTGCTCTTCCTGTGATTGACTTGGATGGGTCTTACGAACAAATTTATTTCGGGGCATATCATATTGACGATTTGGAAGAAGGTTGTATTGAAGTTGAGAATTTCGCTGAAACAAAATTAATGTTAGAAGACATCCTCTATGGATACTCAAAAGAGAACCCATCTGTTGACATTGCATTGGGTGCAATAAGAGGACGACTTATCGATTATGTACGCATTATGTATCATAAGAAGATGGGGCATTATGACGAGAAAGACCCTCTGTAGAAAATAATTATAAAAATACTATTTTTAGGAACAAAACAAATATGGCTTATCAATGTATACCAATGACAACAAAAGAATATACCGCTACTTTGGCTGAATTACTGAAAACTCCAGCGAAGGCTAAAAAATTCAATAATTATAACGATAAATATAAATCCATTACAAAAGCAGTTAAGGCTTTAGAAAAACTTGAGTCTGATAAATACTTATCTCCCATCATTCGTGATTTAAAACAGCAACAAACCTTATGTCGGGAGGGAATGGCAAAAATGCTTGATACCGATTCTGTTTCATCTAGCGGTGTTAGATTTTTACGAAGAATCTCATCGGCCGACAGCTCATGGACGATTGTTTTATCGACCGGATCGTCAGTAAACGGCTGACGGCTGTACTTCCTGTGTCCAAGCTGGCCGCCACGTTTGCGTTTGCGACCTCGTTTGACTGGCGGCTTTGGATTGACAATATCGCTTGACGGCGGCCTGGAGGAGTTAGACGAGTTTCGCTCAAGTCGAGCGATCTTTTCTTCAAGCTGCTGTACTTTTTGCTATAATTACATATTTTGCTCTGTGAGCCATTGATTCCGCTCCATCAGCCGTTCGGTGATGATGTCCTTGTTGGTCATAACTCATATAACAAGTCCTGAATCGGCATGCTGCTTTTTTCTTTACATTTTTTGAACTTTTTTAAAATTTCTGTGAAGGCTTACGTTTAATATCTGGTTTACGGTTATCGCGGAAGATGCGGAACGCATTTCGGCGATATTGGAGGAAATCAGGCAGACGTTAGGCCTGCCGGATGAGGCGATGATGGATTTGCCCGCAGGAAAATTTTTCAAACTGGATGCCCGGTTTAAATCTTGATGGTTCTATCGCCTACACCCTGACAGGAGCGACACAGAAGATATAAACCAGCGGCTCGTTTCCGGTGTTTAGAATATTGTGCTCTGTTTGAGGCGGGATGTAACAGATTTTGCCGGCGCCGACTTCAAATTTTTCCGTGCCGATTTGTGCCGTTCCCTGACCTTGCAGAAAGACAAGCTGCTCTTCTTTGTCCTCGGTGCTGTGAGTGCCGCAATCGGCGCCCGGCTGAAGGTAAACCCGCCCGGATTTCATGCCGAATGTTGTCGGTGCTCCCGGAATGAGACGCTGATATTCTTTCTTATCATTGATTGCTGTTACGAATGCTTTTTTGTCGTTCATTATGTCCTCTGAATTTTAAGTCAGTATTATTGGTGCTGTTTAGACGGTGTTTCCTAACGGGTGTTTTTTGATGATTCCGAAAACGCGCGGATATTTTTTGGGTGTTGAGTGAATTTTCCGGCAAACGACCAGTGAAAAATCAATCGACGCTTCAGTTTCAGGATGAAGGGTATAAGAGGCGATTTGGTCAATAATGCCTCCCATCTGTTTGACGGGCGTCTCTGCCTGTTGCACTTCCTTGGTGAGGTCGGAGCCTTTCCAAAAAATCGCAATCCCCTTTTTCTGAAGGAAAGCAATCGCCAGTTCCGAAAGCACAGACATCTGTGCCAAAGCCCTCACTGTTACGGCATCAAATGTTTCACGGAAGGATGTTTGATGGGCAAGGTCTTCGGCACGTCCGTGAATGACCTGAACATTATTCAGGTTTAATGCTTTGCAGACTTTTTCCTGAAAACGAACTTTCTTTTCGGTGGCTTCTAATGAAACGACCGACCATTCCGGGCGAACCAGTGCCAGCACCAATCCCGGAAATCCGGCGCCGGAACCGATATCCAGAATTCGCAATGGTTTTTGAAGCTGCTTTGAAAGACTATCCAAAAAGCCAAGTCCCGCCAGAGAGTCCAGAAAATGACGTGTGCGGACCTGCTGCGGCGATGTGATACGGGTCAAATTAAATTTCTTATTTTCATCAACCAAAAGTTCTTCAAAAAGCCAGAATGCTTCCTGATGTTTTTCAAGAAAAGTCTGCAACGGATTTATGTCAATGGTTAGATGGTTCATTTTTTTCGCAGCGCCAATGTATACGTATGACGTCCCTCTTTAAAGTATTTTCGTTCATAATTGGTTCCGACGAGTTCACCTTCCCGAGCACCTGCAGGGCGTATAAAAGGAATTTCCTCAAAAAGTTCCGCCTGAATGGCTTTGCCGGCGACTTCGACCATTTGTTCAAAATAATTTTCATGGTCGGTGGCCATATTAACGACTCCGTCGACTTCAAGTATTCGGTAAATCTGGGCGAGATTCTCATCACAAAAAAATCGGCGCTTGTGATGACGTTTCTTTGGCCAGGGGTCAGGAAAATATAAATGAAACATTTTTAAGGAACCGTCAGGGACATGGTTTTTGATGAAGACGGCTGCGTCTGTGCGAATTAGGCGCACGTTCAAAAGTCCCCATCTCTGTATTCTATCTACGGTATATTTGTAAAATTTGTTTGCCCATTCGATACAAAAAAAATTCGTATCCGGAAAAGCTTTCGCCTGTTCGACAAGAAACGTCCCTTTCCCAGAGCCTATTTCCATCTCCACAGGGCCTTTTCGCCCGAAAAGAGTCTCAAAATCCATGATTCCGTCCAGATCATCCGGCGAAACGGCAGCACAAAAATTTTTCAATTTTTTGTTTTGAAACATATCGAGGCCATCTTGTTTTGTGGGTTTAATATCCATCTGTTATCGGAACTCTATTTTAGTCAGGAAAAACACATTAAGTCAACAATTCTTCTGTTCGATACGAAAGAAAGCAGGCTCCGGGAACTTATGGGGTTCTCGAACGTATTAAATAGCATGGAAGCATTTAGAATACCAATAAAATTATTGGATGAAGCCGAAATGATCAGGCCCATCATTACATTACGGAAAAAGCGTATCCTGATCGATGTGGATACCCAGCAGGATTTGTTTGTCGCTGACGGGAAAGCCTGCATTCGCAATCATCGAAGGGTTTTGGCGAACATTCGCCGGGTAATGGCGTGGACACGGCGCGATCATATCCGCGTTATTTCAACAGCTCAGATTCATTTACCCCACGGGCATAACGGTGATTTCTGCATGGCCGGTACGGATGGGATTTGTAAACTTCATTATACCCTGCGGAACCGGCATATTGTATTCGAATCCGGCGACAGCACGGATTTACCGCGTGAATTATTACGTGATTATGACCAGATTATCCTGTGTAAACGCACCGACGATCCTTTCGAAGAACCGCGTGCTGAACGGGTATTGACGGAAACAAAAGCATCGGAACTTATTGTGATTGGCGGTCCTACCGAGACGGCTTTGCTGCATACGGTGTTGGGGCTTTTACTTCGCAGGAAATCCGTAACGGTTATTACCGATGCGGTCGGCTCACACGAGAAAGGTGCCGCGGAAATCGCCCTGCGTAAAATGCAGGCTAAGGGAGCAAAACTAATCGACAGCAAAACCCTCTTGGGCAGTTCCAATCTCCGACAGGTCCATGCCTGCAACTGCGAGCGCTGTCGCGGCCAATATCAAAAAGCAACACTCAGCGCTTAAGCCATACAAGCCCCGCTTATAGCCGGCGTCTCATCTTTAGGGTACCTCTAACCATTCATTTTGGCGGATAAGCGAATCTTTTTGATTAGCGGACAGCGTTAGACAAAAGCCGCTTTAGCTTCAACTAAAGCTGATTTGTCTTCCTTGGGGGAATCCAAAAATCTTCACCTTGCCGCTCAAAAGCAATTATTAGAGCTACCCTTAAGGATTTGCGATTCCCTGTCTCTCCTGTTGTGTCAGTGCGGTTTTATAAATCCACACCTTGTCGTTCAATTCCTTAAAACAGCGTAATTGACTGGGATTGACCCCGATTCGAATATCTTCTGTCCACCCGGTATTCACGGAACGAGCAGCAGCATCTCTTGTCATTTCCAATATGCCCGAATTCATACGGTTTATTAAAATAAGGGGCGGATACTGCAGGAATGCAGAATACCGTTAAAAGTGATAGTGTAGAACAAAGTAAACATTCACTTCACTGAGCGGCTTCCGTATTATGGACAGTATAACAGGCGATTCGTGCCTGTTATACTGTTCTCGGAGGAGGCGATGTAGTCTGAGCTTCGAAAAGTTTACAGGGAAGCATGACCTTCAATGGCGGGCTGGTCGGGTGTTTAATACGATTAATCAGCCGCCGCAGTGCTTCGGCGCCAATCCGAAGCGAGGGGACTGTAATACTGGTTAGCTTGGGGCATCCGAGCGTGTTGTCTTCGCTGTCATCGAAACCGACGATTGATACATCCTTAGGGATGTTGTACCCCCGATCGATAAGTCCTCGGCAAAGCAAATAACCCACCCAATCGCTGGCACAAATCCACGCTCGAACCCCTTGCTTTATTCGTCGGTTTACGGATTCAATCTGTCCAGCTAATATCATTTCCTTATCTTCCAAATGTCCGGCTGTCACGTCCACGACATTGGCAAGGTCTAATTCAAGGTCAAACTGTGCCAGCGTACTGATATAGGCCGCAAAACGCATTCGAGCCTGATAAACCTGCCCACAGTGCCCAAAGAAGCCAATCTTACGATGTCCGAGTGAATACAGGTGTCCCATGAGCTGCTCGATGCCCAGCGTCTCATCAACCCCGATGATATCCATTCTGGCTTTTTGATAAGCATGCTGAATGGATACGCAGGGGACCTGGCTCGCTAACGCAGCGATGATTTCGTCAGGCCAGTGATTGACGAGAATCAGTCCTGAAAGCTCGCCGTTTCGCATCGCCGGCGGCTGGTGTTCTTTATCTAAAATGAAACGGCAGTTTTCTTCATTGAGGTAATGCAGAATTAATGACACGTTTAGTTTTGCGCATTTTTCGGTCATCCCTGCAAAATAATTCGTGTGCTGCCATTCATGAAGTTTACGAAGGATGAGGACCCCCACCATATAACTTTTCGTTTCGTCCTCATCCTCAATCGCTTGTTGCTTACGACTTCCAAAGTCGTACCCGAGTTGACTGGCTCGATTGACCACTCGTTCCCGGGTTTCTGAGTTAACGTCGGCATAGTCTCCACGGAGGGCTTTGGAGACCGTTGCAACGGATAGATTCAGGCTGTTTGCAATGTCTTTCTGGTTGATTTTCCTTTTTTCCATGAATCTTACTATATCGAAAAACCCGAAAGAAGTCAATGGTTTTTCGAAATATTTCGAAAAAATTTCGTTAATTTTGTATGGAACTTGTATTTTTCTCCAAAAACGCAATCATTTTTCATTAAACCGACACATCGGATCCATAAAAAAGGAAAAATGTGTGGAAATGAATGATGATGCGCCTACACATCATTGGTTATTTTGCTCATCCTTAAATATACGGAAGAGATTAAAAATATTTTGTAACATTTTAGCCGATTGTAAAAAAACAGGAACCCCCCCATTCGGCTGCCCCTTTCCCGATGAATCGGGACTCAGGGCTAAAGGCTTTTTCAGGGCAGGCTCTTCGGCGGAGGCCATTTTTACGCTGGATTCGGCGCCCCCGCCTTCGCGGGGGTGACATTCCTTCGCGGGAATGACAAATCGGTAT
>JADHXS010000016.1 GCA_016782835.1 Phycisphaerae bacterium
TGTTAAAACAACCCAGCCCATCGCTGAGTCCTATCCAGAAAGTATATACCCGACACAGGAAAAGACCAAGAAAGAGTAAAAATGCGATATTAGCCCCACGTCACGCCAAAAAATCCACGGCGAAGCCGTTTAGTACAACCGCAAATCTTTTTAAATTAAAGTACTTAAGGGCGGAAAAAAAGGCTTGACCTGTTTTCGGTGGTCGCTTAGAATCCCGGATGTCCATAAATATTTATTTTGTACCGCGACAGTGAACTGTATCGCTGTTTTTCGGGTTAAAGTGGTCTTGTATCTATAAACCTTTGTGGTGAAAGGGACAAATTTTGAGTACGCTAACAAAATTCTTGGTCGTTTTATTGTCATTATTCTCGATTTTCCTCTGCGGCATGATGATCACTTTCGTCGGCAATTCCAACAATTACAAAGCCATGTACCAGAGCGAGAAAGACCTTTGTGTTAATGCCCAGGCCGAAATGGCAAACATAAAAAGTCAGTCTAACGAGCAGTTGAAAAAGAGCGACGAACTCAAAGCCAAGCTGGAAAGTGAAATTCAACGCCTCGAAATTGAGAACAACAGCCTGACGGCAGACAAGCAAAAGTTTGAACGGCTTGCCCAACAATATCAGAATCAGGCCGACAGTTGGAAAGGTGTTATGGCCGGTTTTGAGCAGAGCGTTCGCAACCTGCAGGGTTCACTGGACCAAACCCAACAGCAACTGGACGAAGCACGGACTCTGAACATTAAGGACCGAAAGGATTTAAACCAGATTACGGCAGACCTTTATGAAAAGATTGTTCAACTGCAGGACCTGGAAGCGGAACGCCGCCGTCTATTGGAACAAAAAACGACTCTGGAAGAACAGCTTAGTACAGCCGGGGGTGCGATCAAACCTATGGAGATTACACCGGTCACACCGCGGAATGAAGCGGCGACCCCGACCCCGATGGTGACCAGCTCGAACATTCAGGGATTAGTGACCGCCGTCGGTGAATCGATGGTTCAATTATCGGTCGGCTCTGCGGATGGTGTTAAGTCCAATATGGTATTCCATATTACGCGCGGCGACCGGTTTTTGTGTGACCTTATTGTCACGGATGTCGATATTAATAAATGTGCCGGAATGTTGGAGCTTGTTCAGCAACGACCTCAGGTTGGTGATACTGCAAGTACACAGTTGTAAAAGAGGAAAATCATGGCAAAAAAAACAGTCAAAGAAGGCAATGATGTTTTTACCGCACTTCTGGCTTTGACAACTGTGACGGTGTTGGCAACAACGGTCTATGTCGGCTTGATGTGTTACTGGTATTACGGCACTTTATTTTCAATTGTCCAGTCCCCGCGATAATCGAATAATCGCCGGTAAAGAAAGCTAATTGACAGAAGAATATGCAGTTGAAATGATAGAGGATTCGGGTACTGGCACCGGCCTTCCAAATTGAAGGGAGTCACAGTGATACTGGACACAATTCTGGGTTGGTTCAGCAAGGATATGGGTATTGACCTGGGCACGTGTAACACCTTGGTCTGCGTAAGAAACGAAGGTATCGTTCTGAACGAACCTTCCGTTGTTGCCGTTCGCAAAGGAACCAATCTTGTACTGAACAACGGTGAAGCCGTTGGCATGGTCGCCAAAGAAATGCTTGGGAAAACGCCCGGTTCCATCACCGCCATTCGCCCCCTGAAAGATGGTGTTATCAGCGATTTTGAAATCACCGAAGCGATGCTGAGTTATTTCATTCGAAAAGTTCACGGACGCGGCGGGCTGTTTCGTCCGCGCGTGGTCATTGCGGTTCCCAGCGGCATCACCGCAGTTGAACGCCGCGCCGTCATCGACAGCGCCGAGCGCGCGGGGGCACGAAAAGTCTATCTGGTGAACGAACCGATGGCAGCCGGTATCGGAGCGGGACTTCCCATTACCGAACCGACGGCCTCGATGATTGTTGACATCGGCGGTGGAACGACCGAAGTCGCCATCATGAGCCTTGCCGACATCAGCACCTGTGAATCCATCCGCACCGGCGGTGATAATTTTGACGAAGCTCTGATCAACCATCTCAAACGAACCTATAACCTGTTGATCGGCGAATCACGGGCGGAGAAGGTCAAGATACAGATCGGTTCAGCATCGCCCCTTGAACAGGAAATGACCATGGAGATCGCCGGACGGGATACAATCTCAGGTCTTCCGCGAAAAATCGTCATTACCAGCGAAGAAATCCGCGAAGCCTTTAAGGAACCCATTGCGGGCATCATTGAGACGGTCATGCGTACACTCGAACGGGCGGAACCTGAATTGGCGGCAGACCTGATTGAAAACGGGGTTACACTGTGCGGCGGCGGTGCCCTGCTGCGGGGCATGGACAAAGTGCTTGCCAACGCTACCGGGCTGAAAGTCAGCCGTGCGGAAGACCCGCTGACGGCTGTGGCACGCGGCACCAGTGTTTACCTGGAAAACCTGGAGTTGTGGAAAGACACGCTGGATAATTCCGACTGGGATTAAAGTGAATCGCCCCGCTGCTGCGGACCGCCATAATCGTTAGACGTTATTCTTCAGACAGAAATTCCATACTATGGCAGGCAGACATTTTCATTTATCAAACGGGAGCTTATTTTTCACATGGCTGATTGCAGGCGTTGTACTTTTGCTTTTGCCCAAGGATAAAACATCGAAAGTCTGGGATGTGTTTCGAAAAACCTTTGATCCGGTTTTAAAAATCGGTCGAAATATCAATGACGAATATCCACCGATGCCTCTGAATCCGGATGAAGCGGTCACTGGTGAGCAATACAAGGAACTCTGGAAAGACTATAACAACTTAAAAGCAACGCTGCGAGAGCTTCACAATGATTACGACAAGCTTGCTTCGATCCGGTCGCAAATCCCCCATCCTTACGGCGGACTGGTTATCGCCCAAGTCATCGGAACCCTCAGCAGTTATCGTCATGACGTTGTCATTAACAAAGGAAGCAGCGACGGGATTAAAACCGGGCAATATGTGTTGTCGGCAAAAAAGAACAGCGTTGTCGGTGTCGTCCTGGAAAGCTCGGATCGCTATGCCAAGGTGCGTGTGTTAACCGACAGCAAACAAAGTATCGAAATTCGCATTGTGAACGAAGCAAAAGAGCGGGATATTCCGGGGCTTATGTTTGGTAATGGCAAGTCCGCCTGTAAAATCAAGATGATCGAATGGGAGAAAAAAGTCGAAGTCGGAGATGTTGTCTTTGCTGCTGCCAAACCGGGCTATTTGAACGTTCCCGTGGTGATCGGCGAAGTCGCCGATGTTGTGCGGGATGACAAGCATCCGCTACTGTGGGACATCACCGTTCAACCTGCTGAAGATATGACGCGGCTGGATGATGTTGCAGTGATTGTAATTGAAGATTTTTAATAAACAGGACGAATAAATCATGCGATGGTTTTCTTTTATCATTATTGTGCTGATCGCTACACTATTGGAAACCGGCAACTTACTGAATCTGCTGGTTGTCGGGGGATGGATCATCCGCCCGGGAATTCTGATTACACTGCTGGTCTATTACGCATTGACCTGCCGGTCCCATGAGGCCATCAGTTGTTCGTTCCTGATCGGGCTGGCTGCGGACTTGTCGGCGGGACTGCTGGGGCCGCACATGCTCTGCTACGGGTTGATGGGTGTTCTGCTCAATTCAGTCAGTCATACATTGACGATGAGACGGGCTACTCACAAAGCGATGTTTGTCTTTTTGGCATTTCTGATCACTGAAATCGGCGCTTACTGGCTGTCCATTCTGAAAACCCATGAAAGCCGACCCAATATTTATTCGGTTCTGTTTTTTACCGGGCTTTACTCGGCGATCATCAGCCCGCTGGTGTGGTCTGTATTGTCGAGCCTTTCGGGATGGTCGAAAACCAAACATCCAAAAACGCAACGTATCTATCATTGATTAACCATGTATCATCTGAGATTAAAAATTTTTATTTTTCTTTGCATTGGGGGGCTGGTCATTACCGTAGGCCGGCTGGTCACCTTGCAGACGTTCAGCGTTCAGCAGGCTCGCCGGGAGATTTCTAATCTGCGAATCCTGCCTGCCGAACAACGTCCGACTATTCGCGGAAAAATTCTTGATCGACGCGAAAGACCCCTTGCACTGGATGAGCCCGCATTCTTCCTGCAAATCAAATATGAGTTGACTCGTTATCGTGACCGCCGCTGGCGCGAAGGTCGTATTCGCTATGAAATCAGTGAAGACGAACCACGTTCGGAAGTCGAAGCGCGACTCAGCAACGAATGGAAAGACCCTATCGAACATCTTAACCGGGCCATCGAGTTGGCGAATCTACTCGCCGATATGTCCGAAAAAGACATTTCCGATGAAATCGATCAAATCAATGACCGACTGTGGGAAATGGCACGGCGAATCTGGTGGCGGAGAAGAAATCGTAATAAATCGTGGGATGATTATTTTGCGACTTGTGATACGATTGAGCCGGAAAAAATCGTAATGATTGACCTGTATGAGATGCATAAGAGCTATCCGCTTATTGAGTTGAAAAACGAACAGGACCTGCTGTGGGCGCAACGGGTGCTGGTTCAGTTGGAAGGGCTTGAAATAAAGCCCCAGGCCAAACGTTCCTATCCTTTCGGGCATGCCGCCTGTCAGTTAATCGGATGGGTCGGACCGGTCAATGAAAACGACATGGAGTTGTTCGAGGACAATGAATACATGTATTACCTGCCAGGCGAAGTACTTGGTAAATTCGGGCTTGAGTGGATTTATGAGCCCGTTTTGCGGGGACGCCGCGGCGAGGTGATTTATGACCGTGAAGGCAATCTGCTTGAGAAAAAAGAGCCGGAATACGGACGCAATATACAATTGACAATCGATATTGAATTGCAACAGAAAATCGAAGCGCTTCTGGCAGACCCAACGCTGCCTCATCATGGAAAACTCAGTGGAGCGGTTGTATTGGAAGCGGGGCGCAATGAGATTCTGGCGATTGCTTCAATTCCGACTTTTGACCTGACGACCATCCGTCAATATGACTATTATAATAAAATTTTCAATGACCCGAATGCCCCAATGGTTCATCGGGCATTGGGGAAAAATTATCCACCCGGTTCCACGGTTAAGCCTTTAATTCTGATTGCCGGGTTGGAAGAGCATAAAATCCGACCGGATGAAATCATACATTGTTCCTGGCAATTGCCTCCCGAAACCTGGCCGCGGTGTCTTTTGCAGCGAAAAGGCGGCTGTCATGATAATCGCTGGCAATACGAAGGCGGCAATATCGCCCGAAACGCAATCCGCGGTAGTTGTAATGTCTATTTTTCCCGACTGGCCGACCGATTGGATGGCCAGAACCTGCAGCAGTGGCTTTTACGTTTCGGCTTCGGACAAAAGATTCTTCCGACCCCCATGCCGGATGACATTGCTGTTTCGGCCCCTTTTTCTCGTCAAATTCCACAGGCTCACGGCAATTTAATTGACGGCATTCAACGCTCGCCGGCAACTGATATCTCTGACCTTCCAAAAATTCCAACCTATGAAAAGCGATGGTGGGGTATGGGGCAGGGAAATATAAGAGTCACGATTTTGCAGGCTGCCAATGCTTTGTCTGCTATCGCTCGAAACGGCGTCTATAAGTCACCCCGATTAGTTTATGATGAACAGGACCCGTTCAATGATCATAACAGGCGTCAGATTCCCATTTCCTCCGAAACGTTAGCGATCATTCGTGATGGAATGCATGCGGTCGTTTACGAAAGCGGCGGAACGGCGTATAACGTTTTCCAAGACAGCGACCTTTTACAACGCAACATGACCCTTTACGGCAAAACCGGCTCCACTGAAGACCCGGCACATGCCTGGTTTGAATGTTTTGCCGAAGATACGACAGGACGCGTCGTCGTCATCGCCGTATTGATCGAAGGCGGCGGAAGCGGCTCCGGAGAAGCGGCTCCGCTTGGTAAAGAAATTCTCCGGCTTTGTAATGAGGCGGGTTATATCGGTACGAAACCTACGGTTGAGCCATCTGTGGAGTTGTCTGATTGAGCAGGCCCAGATAGGTCAGGGTATTTTCGAGAATGTCACGGACAACCGGAGCGGCAACGCGACCGCCACTATAGCCCTTGCCCAGCGAACGATTGGGTTTTCGGATGGAGACCAATACCACTACCGCAGGCTTTTCGGCGGGAGCGCCGCCGACAAATGAAGCCACGTAATTCCTTGTGTCATATCCACCGGTGGGCAGTGCGATATTCGCGGTTCCGGTCTTTCCGAACACCTGACCGTTTTCCACAACCGCTTTGTCACCCGTTCCTTCTTTCACAACATCCGTTAATGCCGTTTGCAGCATCCAGTTTGCCACTTGGGTTTTGAGAATATACCCTGTTTTTGTCGCGGGCTGTCGATCTTCGATAACCTGTCCCTGCTGGTCCACAATGGCCCTGACAATGTGAGGTTTCACGACATAACCGCCATTGGCAAACACACAATAAGCCCGGCAAATTTGAAGCGGTGTTACCAATACCTCATGTCCAAACGGAATGCGAGTAATCGACAATTTACTCCACCGAGGTACCGACCAGACCAGTCCGGGGTCTTCACCGGGTAAATCAATCCCGGTTCGTTCTGAAAATCCAAACAACCTTAAGCCATCGTATAGTTGCTGCTTGTTCATCTTCAGACCAATCTTCGCCATGCCGATGTTACTCGAATGGACAATAATTTCCCGAACGGTCAAATCCCCGTATTGGTGTCCTTCGAAATCATGAATTCCCCGATACGCACTCCAGAAACCGTTTTCACAATAAAATTTTTCATCATACCCAATCACGCCCGCATCCAAAGCAATGGCCGCAACAATCGGTTTAAAAATACTGCCCGGTTCGTAAGGGTCCGTCAAAATTCGATTTCTCATTGAATCGGCCGGGGTGGTTGAAAAATTTGCCGGATCGTAATCCGGCAACGAAACCATCGCAAGCACCGCTCCCGTCCACGGATTCATCGCAATGCCAATCGCCGATTCGGCTTCGTATTCCTGAAGCTTTTTTTGCAGCGCTTCATATACAAACCGCTGAATCACCACGTCAATTGTCAGTACCAGATTCAACCCGTCTTCGGCATCGCTGGAGACAGCGGACCGGGCGCCAATCGGACGGCGATAGTTATCAACGAAAAACATCTGTTCGCCCTGTTTGCCGGCCAGATAGGACTCGTATTTCATCTCTAAACCGGATAATCCTTTATTTTCTGCTCCGACAAAACCCAGAATATGCCCTGCCAGATTTCCGGCCGGATAAGAACGTTTCCAGTCCGTTTCAATCCCAACGCCGGGAACATGTGCCTCCTGAATTCGATTTTTCTCCTGAAGGTTAATCTCTTTCTTGATTTTGACATATCCGGGATTCAGACTGGAATCGATTGTTTGGCAAATCTGCCAGCCGGGTTCATTCAAAATGCTCTGAAGTTCCAACGCCGTCAACTTCAGTTGTTCCGGGTCGTCCATCAACTGGCGGGGTTCGGCAAAAACATGGTATGTTTTCGAACTGGCCGCCAGGATACGCCCCCGTGCATCCAAAATCAACCCTCGGCGAGGATGGTCAGGCACAACGGCACTTCGCTGCCGCTGACTGCTTTGAGAGAAGTTTTGGCGAAGTGTAAATTGCAGATGAACCAGACGCCAAATTAATAATCCAAAAAGAACCAGCGTTAGTCCAATAAAAATAGTCAGCAGCCGGTTTTTCCGCTCACCGACAATCATGGATGAACCTCTGTTTCATTGGATTGGCCGGATTGCGGCAAACCTGCGGGATTGATTAAACATTCGAATCGCAATTGCTTTTGCCAAAGCTGCTGCTTGAGGTCTCTTTGTTCAACCATCGCACTGCGATATCGGTTAAACATGCGTGTCGATGACGTGCGTAAATGAATGGTAAAAATCATAAAAGCGGTAACGGAAAATATGACAACCAGCACTCTCGAACGCGACATGAGTGTGTTCACCTTTATTTCTGGGGAATTCTTAGATTCATTCCGGCCCGAACATCGTCGGCGTCCTTGATGCTCCGGTTGACTTTGAGAATTTCCTTATAACGTTTTCCGTCGCCCAGCGTTTTCTCTGCAATGCCCCATAGACTTTCGCCCTCCTGAACGACATAAAGTTTAACAGGCTCGTCAGAAGTAACCGGCTCAAAGAGATTTGAAAACCGGGCCAGCAATGAATTTTGTTTCCCCCCAGTCACAGGTACGGACGACGTTCGGGGCGATCCGTTCAGCAACTCCTCAAGCGGAGGAATAATCAGCTTATCATTGACGCAAATTTTATCCGGCGAATCCAGGACATCATGATTGGCTTCATAAAGCTTTTGAATTACAATCCTTCGGTTTCCGTCTTCGGCGCCGTAATATTTTTTGGCGATAACCGGCAAATTCTCACCGGACTGAATCACATGATATCTCGGTTCGGCGATTGTGTCTTGTACCGTTTCAGGTTCAACAGAAATATTAGGAACCTGCACGGATACCGGGGCAATCTGCTCAGGCGAGATACGCTGTTCGACGCCATTGGAAGAAGGAGACAAATCATCCAAGACCACAATCTGATCCGGAGGGGTTGTCCAGCGAAGCGGAACGTCATTTTGAAGGTGCTGAGCCGTTTGTACAACAGGGTTATCAATCACGAGATCCGGAGCCGTGGGTATTTCGATCTGTGTGTTGAAGCTCTCTTCGGCTGAAGCTGTCCGCAGAAAGTTCGGCAGACCGTTGATTAAAAATGCGATGACGACAATAAAAATCAGCCCGAGTAATAAACCTACTTTGGCATCTGCTGTCATTTTAACAACTCCTTTTGTTCTCTCTCTATCTCTATAAGCGTCTTGCGATTCGCAGTTTGGCACTTCGTGACCGTGGATTCTGCTGAATTTCTTTACGCTCAGCGGTGATTGGTTTTTTTGTCAGAATTTCATAGAGCCTGTCGGATTTATGCTGACGAAAACTATTTTTAACCAGCCTGTCTTCAAGACTGTGAAAACTAATGACCGCGATAAATCCGCCGGGCTTGAGCCATTTCGGAGCGACATCCAAAAGCCGCTGCAAACTATCCAGCTCATGGTTGACCGCTATCCGCAGGGCCTGAAACGTGCGTGTCGCCGGATGAATTCGCCCGGGGCGCGACGGCTGTTTCAAGGCCCGGCATACAACTGTCGCTAATTCCGTCGTCGTTACAATCTTCTTTTGCCCGCGCTGTTCAACAATGAACCGGGCAATCCGCCGTGACGCCCGGTCCTCGCCATACTTGTAAATCACATCGGCCAGTTCCGTCTGGCCCAGTTTGTTGACTAAATCCGCGGCTGTCGTCGTCAGCCGCTTATCCAACCGCATATCCAGCGGCATTGGTTTCTGGAAACTCAGGCCAAGGTCGGCGTCTTCCAATTGTGCCGAACAAAAACCTAAGTCCGCTAAAATAAAATCGACCTTGTCAATGCCCTGCCGTTTGAGAACTGTATCAAGTGCTTCAAAGTTCTCACGCACCAGTGTAACTTTGCATTTCAGGTCGGATACAATCGACTGGGCCCTTTGGATACTGTTTTGGTCCACATCCAGTCCCAGAAGTTCACCCTCGGGGCCCAATTGCCGGCCGAAAAGCTTGCTGTGACCTCCATGTCCCAGCGTCGCATCGACCATAATCCCATCCGTGGGAAGTTGAATCCATTCCAGCAAAGGTTCCGTTAGTACCGGAATATGACCGGACAATACCTCATCCTTGTGATTGTCCTGATCGGCCATCTTTGCCATCCAATTTTTCAAAGAGAGCTAATTGGCAGTCATTGCCATATTCGTCGCCATCATGGCTTCGATATCCGGCGAAAATCCAACCGCTTCGAACATCGGGTTAAGCGTTTTCAGCCGTCCGAGCTTGTCGGCAAGCATGGTTACAGAGGAAATAACGTCCTCATCCACAAGACGTTCTCCATTGAGTCTTTGCCTGAGAACTTCAACCGGCTCTTGCATTTGATTTTGCATGATGCCCTCCTGAATAATTTACAATTCCAATTGACGACTTTGCCGCTGGAGCTGGTGTTGCCGGACCTCAGCGACCTGATGGTGATACTGGTTCAGGTTATCTTCCAGATAACGTTCCCAGTCGTCGGTGTTCCAGACCTCAATGTGGTCGCGAACCCCGACCAGCGTCAGGCTCGTTCCTAAATTCGCCCGGCGCCGCAATTTCTCATTGATTAACAATCGTCCCTGTCGATCCAACTCAACCTTGCTGGCCAATGCGAAACTGAGCCGCTCGAAAGCGACCGATTCGTCGGGGGCACCCATCCCTGGCGCACCGACAAGGGCGATCTGCTGAAAATATTTTTCCGGGTATAAACAGAGTATGCCGTTGGAACCCGTCGCCAGATAGAAATTGCTGCCGTATGTTTCGACATCAATCTGGCTTCGGAGCTTGTTGGAAATGAAAAGCCGATTTTTCTCATCGATCGAATGTTCGTATTCACCTGTTACCATTAACATGACATCTGTCCCACTAACTAACTTATTTATGGGATACTTTACCACTCAATCCCACCAAGTCAATAGTTTAAAATCGGCTTTTTAAAATTATTTTTTGAGTAAATCCCCAAAATAAAATGAGTTACAATCCATGCAAAAAGACAAAAATACTATATATTTGAATCCGGCAAGAAGAAAACACAATATATAGATTTCCTGATGAGATAAAAAATTGTTTTTATTTACAGGAGTATTATGGATGGCTTTTTTAGAAATGCTGTGGAAATGTTAATATATCCCCCCACCTCCATAACTTTCTGCTCTAAAATCCCCTAAAACACCCTCAAAAGGGGAAAAATATCCCTTCCGTCCCCCTGCCTGGCTAAAATGGTCGGTTTCCCGCCGGACTGGCGCCGACAGGAAACCGGCTTATATCTTAAGCCTTGAAAACGGCCTGTTTGTAAGAAAATGTGATTTATTTAAACTGCGGCAGGTCTTTGACATACTTTTCCGGGTCTTTGTCGAATTCAGCTTTGCAACTTGCACAACAGAAATAGACTTTTTTGCCTTTATACTCGACGAAAATCTCCTTATCGATCGGCCCTTTCATCACGGGACAAGTCGTCTGTTCGCCGGCCATTTCCTCGGCTTTATCGACCATTTCATCGGTCTTTTCAACCATCGTATCGGCGGTCTTTTCCGCCTTTTCCATCATGTTGTCCATGTCGCTTGCCGCAGGCGTATCCGACTTATCTTTGCACCCTGTGAGCAAAACGGCGGCTCCAACGACTAGGCACATACACATCACGGTTACTACTAACTTTTTCATAATCGCATCCTTTCCTAAAAGTTTTTCCCCATCAGGCCGCCACATGGCGGCCTTTAATGTCCGGAATTCCTACTCCCATAATAGGAATTTTGTTCGGAATTTCCATTTATTTATTACTGAAACCCCATTCCTGATTTTGCGATGTTAAAGGTGAAACCGTAGTTTAGAAACTGTATCGGATGGCGGTGTAGATATTTGTGTTATTTTCGAACTGAGCGAAGAAGGTGTTTGGGTAATCGCCGAAGAAGATATTGGCTCCGGCTTCGAGAGTCAGGTTGTCGCTGGCTTTGTAATGGATATTCGGCCGCAGGTAGGCATCTTTATCGCTGGGCGAATAATAGCTAAAGAGGGACAGCCGGAGGTTTTGATTCATCAACAACTTTGTCAGCCGCAGCGTAACGACATGGCGGTCGCGATCGCGGGCCGCCCCGGCCGGGAGATTGGCCTTATACGCACCGTAATCCAGCATTTGTTCGAGGTAATACTGCAGGCCTGCATTGAAATCTTTTGCGATATCCTGTGAATAGCCAAGGAGGTATCGCATCTCGGAATTGTTGACGAGCGGGTCGCTGCCGTTTTCGTCATCGTCCGACTGATAATAGGCCAATTCAACATTTCCGATGCCTTTGCCGACCTGCCCGCGGGCACTGGCTCCGTAAACGCTCAAATCCGGGAATAACGCCTGTCCGCTTGCGGTTTGTCCTGCGGGACTTTTCCAGAAGCCGCGATAGCCGTACAGGGCCAGTTCGTAATTGCTGACATTCTTATAAACGCGCACGGCGATCTCGTCGTCGCGGAACCAGCGGTCGGGTTTATTGGTGTGGACGATGGCGTCACGGCCCGCATGACGCTGCAAATTGCTATTCCAATATGAAATGTATTCGCCGGTGATATACCGGTCGGAATCAAACTGCGGCGTGTAGACAATATCCACATTCGCCAAGTCGCTAAAGAAACTGAATTTGACCGCATCTGACGGCGCTTTCAGATAGTCCGTATCGCGGCCAATGAAGAACGACTGCCAGTCTTTGGGGAACAAATCATTTAAGAACAGCAAATCGCCCGTTCCCCACGTCAGAATCTGGCGGCCGATTTTGACATCCATAAAATCCGTCGGGCGGGTAAACAGCCATGCCTGGCGCATGTCGAAATGGCCCTCTTCGGTCACCATATCGCCGATAAAATCACCGGTCAACTTGAAATCGGCCCAGTCATTATACGTGGACAAATCCAGATGCAGGCGGGTCTCCATGATGGACATGTCTTTCTCGTACGGGTCTTTGCGGGTGCGGTATCCGGCGCGCACTTCATAAAACCCGTGAATCTCCGGCGGCGAAAACTGGTCGAGGACCGATGTCTTCGTTTCTTCGGCCGCCTGTGCTGGTGTTACTGTCAAAATTAACAATAAACCAATGGATAACAACATTGTCATTGAAGTCTTGAGCCGGAACCCGGAATCAAAAACGCTGGATTCCCGCCTGCGCGGGAATGACAAAAAGAACAATCTTCCTTTTTTCTTTTGAATCGTCAATCCTTGACTGTCCATTATCGCATGGCCTCCCGCGGCGGTCTCCGCAAATAACGTTCGGTGAACAGGTCATCCGTCAAGCCGATATTATACTGAATCTCGGAAAACGTCATCGTCGTGGTACTGCCGGTTTTCAAATCCTTTACCACCGATTCGGTCACAGTCGGATAGCTCACTTCGACGCCATCTGATTGGGCTTTAATCTCTTCGACTTTGACCGATTCGATGGTTCGGTAGAGCATATCGTTTCGATCATAGTATTCCATTTTCATCGGCATAAATGTTTTTTTGTCTATGAAGACCGTGTAATAGGCAAACTCGACTGATTCGGGATTTTTGGGTGTGTTTTTAACCACATAAAACCGGTCGGTGGTATCGGTCAGCACATGGATATCCTCATTCAGACTGCGACCCGACACATCCTCATACAAAAAATCCGAACCGACAAAACTGGTACGCTTATCGCCGGCGGCAATCCGCTTGACCAGATCCAGATTCGGCAGATACAGCCACCGGTCATCGTCACTGTCGACGGCGATGTGTTTATGCACCATGAACACCATCTTGCGGACGTCAGCGGGAGCTAAGAAATAGACATAGTATTTCTGGTCGGTGTCCTTTTCGTCACTATTTTTCCGCAGGATGATAAACTCACGATTCCGCTGGCGATCCTGCTTGTCGGCAATGACCATCGTCACTTTACTTTTACCGTCCAGCCCCTGATAATAGGCTGCATGGTTGGCCTTCTGGACGATCTGCTGGACCATCAACGCGGCCGGTTCTTCTGCAAAAACACCACCGGCAAAAACTCCTATAACGCTTAATAAGAAGAACAGCTTCAGTTTCATTTTAAACCTCACTTTCTTTTTTTTCATCCGATAGTTTACACGCCTGTCGCCTCGACAACAAGCCGCAAATTAAAATCAGGATCGGAATCAGTCCGACACTGACCCATGTTAGTTTAGTAACTCCCAGGTGCCAGTATTGATGCAGGTTCAGCGCGACTAATGCCACGATTGCAATCGCAATAACAACACAGAAGCCGCAGTTACAGCCGACCGATTCGACCTTTTTGGCTTTTTTGAAGAACCATTTTTCCGCCACACTTAAAAATGCCGGCAACGCTATTAATGTAATGATGCCCGACACCGCCATGATGGCACACAGGAAAATGCCAACCGTTTTATACGGCACCAGCGGCGCTGCCAACAGCGGCAAAAATCCGATGGCAATCACCAGAACATTGCGGCTAATCGCGCGGGCCGGTTCGCCAAACATCTCGCCTCCGGCCTTTTTCCATGACCCGGCTGCGGCATACGCCGTCCGGCTGCGCTGGAGAAAATGAATCGCAAAATCCACCGCCATTCCCAGCGTCAACGCGCTGAGCACGGCCACCGGCATATCATAATCCTTGCCGATAAAACCAATCGTCCCGTAAATCGCCGCAATCGTAATCGTTAAGGGAACCATGCACAACAGCCCCCACAACGGCGAACGGAACAGAATGGACATCATAATAAAGACCACGAGAAAACTGCCCAAAAACGATTGCAGCATTCCGAAGACCATCTTGTTCTGCCAGACGGTGTTAATATAGGTCAGCCCCGCCCATTGATGCGTCATTGCAATCGGCGGCTGATGGGCGGCGAAATAAGCGTCCACCGCCTTGACGACCTGTTCCATGTCCTTATTGTCCCCGCTGGTCAACTGCATCCAGATAACTGCACGGGTATAGTCCGGCGTAACCAGATGCCACAAATCCTGCGGCCGGTGACTTTGCTGATACTGAATCAAACATTCAGACACCATCGCTTTAGTATCTGGAATCTTAAATTTTTCCGGCCTACCCTCCATTAATTCCTGATGCACTTTATCAACCACATCTGCCAGCGAATTACTCTTACCCACTAAAGCCGTGCACTGAGTTGTTTCCAAGTCCCGACGTCCCTCCAGATTTGTTTGAAGTTTTTCCATGTAGCGTAGCACATCGGGCCGTTTAAACGGTTCAGCATTGTCCGGCTGTGCAGAATACGTCTCCAGATAATTCAGAATTTCATCCCACGTATAGAATAAATCATCCTCTCCCTGCGGCACGGTATCCAGTTCTTTTTGAACCGCGGCTTTAAGTTTCGCCAAATCACCTAAATCTTCCTTAACCAATTCTAAAACTCGTTCTTTCACGACTGATGATTTCGGAAAATCCTTTTTCATGCTGTCCAGCTTGGCCGTCGTATCACTTAAAAGCTGTTGGTCGCTGCCGGGCGCCTGCGGCTGGTCCGTTTTGGCATCCAGCACCAAGTACGCCATATACGTCCCGCCAAAATGGGCATTCAGGGCAATGTCCGCCTTGCGAATCGGGTGGCTTTTGGAGAACCATTTGACCGGATTGTCGTTGATTTGGATTTTGGTGATGCCCCAGACCGCCACTGCCGTCAAAATAACCAGCAACGTCAGAATCGGCTTGGCATACCGATGCGTCATTCCGCCCATGGTCTGCAGAATCCGCGTTAAAACACTTTGTTTTTCTTCATGATGGACGGCCATGCCGAAGTTTTCAAGCCGTTTTTCCGGTATCAGCATGACATACGCCGGAACAAAGGTTACGGTAAACAGCCATGCGATCATGATGCCGGTTGCCACGAACACGCCGAACACCTGCACCGGCGGGATCGGTGTCAGCGCCAGCGACAGGAAACCGGCCGCCGATGTCAGTGAGGTATACAGCATCGGCGTAAACAGCGTATGCATGACCTCGTTAATTGCGTCCTTGCGGCCCTTTTCCTTCGTGTACACATCAAAAAATTCCGACAGGATATGCACCGAGTCCACCACCGCAATCGGCATCAGGAAGATCGGGATCATCGAACTCATGATATGCACCGGGTAGCCGAACCCGATCAACAACCCCATCGTCGAAATCACCGACACCATCGCGATCACCATCGGCGAAATCACCAGCACCAGCTTGCGGAAGAAAATCAGCATCAAAATAAAAATCGTCAGCATGGCCAGCGGCGCTGAAATCGCCATCTGGATAAACATCTCCACGCCGAATGTATCCTCCGCCACCGGCAGACCGGTGATGTAATAATCCTCATCACCGCCAAGCTCGGCGATTTTCCTGTTCAGCTCCGTATACACCCGGTAGCTCAAATGCTTATCTGTCAGCGGCAGGTAAATACAGATCGCCTTACCGTCCTCCGAAACCATTGTGCCTTTCAGCAGCGGATTGCTCAGTGCCTTGTCGCGAATCTCCAGGGCTTCGGCCTGTGTCTGCGGAGGCTGGGGCATGAGCCACTCAAACTTAATCACGCCGGGACCGCCCTGGCCGATATGGTCAATCAGTGACGGCGCAATCATATCCACTTCGATCACGCCGGCTATTTTGCCGAGGTCTTCCTTATCCAAGTGATTCAGCGTCCTGGCAAACTCGGTCAGTTCATAGATGCGCTGTAAGGTGGCCGGATTGAACACACCATTTTCGTCCTGTTCATTGATAACACCCAGCACAACAATATCGCTCAGATCGAACTGCTTCTTCGTCGCGGTATGAAACACGCGAACCGGTTCATCGGCACTGAGCATGTTCTCCGGGTCGGTGTCCACCTTGATCAGCGGAATGAACGCGGCGCAAATCAGGCTGAACAAAACCATAACCACGGTAACGCTTTTGTAATGATTCACCGAGAAATGAACGATTGCATCCTTAAAGGCACTCATTGTTTGGCTCCCAGAATGTTCTTATGTATCATTTAATCACCAATTTTAGTTGAATCAATCTCTTTTTGTATCGTTTCCGAAGTTTTGGAACCCTCCCGTTCGCAATGGTGATACACACAATGCAACAGGTTGATGACATTGGCGTTTTTGATACTGTAAAATGCCTTGGTCCCGTCCCGGCGGCATTGCAAAATCTGTTTGTCCTTCATCAGGCCCAATTGCTGACTGGCAACCGCCTGAGGAACACCCAGCCTTTCAACAAGATCGCCGACACACATTTCGCCCTGTTTCAGTAATTCGATGATCTGCAAACGAACTGGATGGGCAACCGCTTTTAAGACATCCGCAACGTGTTGTGCCGTTTCATGATCCATAATTAAACTCCAACATTACAATATTTCTATATAACTATATATCTATATAGCATGAAATGTTCGAATTTTTTTCTTCAAAAAACATTTATTTTGTGCTTTATCTTAAAAAGTCGTTTAAAATCGCGATTCCCAGTAACAATAAGCCTGTTTTTGCGTCTTAATTATTAGTAAAGGCGCCTCATACAAGTGTTTCTTAGTCCATTATTTAAAAGGGTTGTTCCGTGAAGAAAAAAACTATACTCATATCGATATTCTGCGTCGTTGTTGTTTTTGTTATATTGATCGGCATCAAGAAAGCGGCATCCAAAAAAAGATTGAAAGCCAACACCACGCAGGTTCGCGTTGAAACCGTCCAGCCGGGTGAATTTGTGGAAATCATCAATGCCCCTGGAGAAATCCGGCCTGAAACGGAAGTGGAGATCAGTGCAAAAGTGTCCGCCCGCATCATTGAACTTCCGTTTGATGAAGGCAGCACCGTAACCGCAGGAAATCCGAACACCGACCCTCCGATCCCCCCTTCCCTGCTGATTCGTCTGGATTCAAAAGACCTTGAAAGCCAACTGCGCAGTGCCGAAGCCAACCGTGACGCCCAGATCGCTCGCATCGAGGTTGAAAAATCGAATATTCTCTCACAAAAAGCAACATTGAAAGGCATGGAGGCAACACTGAAACAGTCCCGCATGGACTTCGAAAGACAAAACAAACTGCTTGAAAGTCACGACATCAGTCAATCGGCCTTCGACCTGTGCCAGTCTAATCTTCAGGAACTTGAAGCGCAATACATCGCCTCGGAACATTCTATTAAAGCCGCTGAACAAAATCTGGTCGTTATGCAGCACAATCTCAAAGCCTCTGAAGCGATGGTCGAAGAAGGGCAGGAAGCACTCAGCTACACAACGATCTATTCGCCCATCGACGGCACCGTCACACAAGTCAACGCCGAAGTCGGCGAAGTTGTCATGACCGGCACGATGAACAATCCCGGAACGGTCATCATGCAGGTTGCCGATCTTTCAACCATGACCCTGCTGGCACAACTGGATGAAACGAATATCGGGCAGGTCAAGATCGGTCAAAAGGCAACGGTCCATATTCCCGCCTTCTGGGAGGAGGAGTTTGACGGCGTTGTTCAGAACATCGCGCTAACGCATCGAATGTCGAATACGGGGGCCAAGTATTACAAGACCGAGATCCTTATTCAGGGAGACGTCGCCAAACTGCGTTCCGGCCTGACGGCCGATGTCGATATCGAAACCAACCGCTATCAGGATGTAATCAAAGTTCCCAGTCAGGCCGTGCTGGCACGTCGATCTGACAGTCTGCCCCTGGATATCACAAACGGCAATCCCATCGTCGATAAAAAGAAAACGGACATCCCCGTTGTTTATCGGCTGATCGACGGCAAGACCATGGTTACTCCTGTGGACATCGGGCCGAGCGATCTGACGCATACTCTGATACGAGCGGGACTAAAGTCCGGGGATGTTGTGATCGTCGGTCCTTATAAAATTCTGGATACGCTGCAGCATGATACGGCGGTTAAGGAAGAAACGCCCAAAACCCCTGAAAAGCAGAATACCGAAGACGCAAATGACGCTGACGATAAACAATCATAAAAAAATGATTATTGAAAACACCGATGCCTGATACGGAAAATAATAAGATACTCATTCGAACGCAAGGGCTGACCCGTGTTTACAAAGTAGGGTCGGAAAAAGTCCATGCGCTTCGAGGCGTCAATCTCAATGTCCGGGAAAATGAATACGTTGTAGTCATGGGACACAGCGGTTCCGGCAAAAGCACGCTGATGAATCTGCTTGGTTGTCTGGACATCGCCGATGCGGGCGAGTACGAACTGAACGGCATCAATACCACGCACATGAATTCCGCTGGACTGGCTCATGTGCGTAATCAGCAAATTGGATTTGTTTTTCAATCGTTTGAACTCCTGCCGCGAATGTCGGCATTGAAAAACGTTGAACTTCCGCTAATCTATTCTGATACCCCCTTTTGGAAACGACGAAAACTGGCCCAGGAAGCACTCCAGCGAGTCGGCCTGTCAGATCGCATCCATCATAAGCCCAACCAGCTTAGCGGCGGCGAAAAACAACGTGTCGCGGTTGCCCGCGCATTGGTCAGCAAGCCCAGCATTCTGCTGGCCGATGAACCTACGGGGAACCTGGATTCCAAAACAAGTGCCGGTATCATGCAGTTATTTGAAAAGCTGTATACCGAAGGGCAAACCATCATCATGGTCACGCATGAATCGGATATTGCCTCACATGCCCGTCGGATCGTACGGATGCAGGATGGGGAAATTGTCAGTGACCTGCCGACGGAGCAGGATCCGGTATCTGTCCATTACGAGGATTCTTCCGTATCGGAGGCGCCTCAATGAAAACACTGTTGCTGATCCCGTTAGCGATCTTTCGCCTGCTGACACAAAGTACGCTGCTGGCCCTCAGTCAAATATGGGTGAATAAAACCCGCAGTATCCTGACGACGCTGGGGATCATCATTGGTGTCTCTTCGGTCTCTGCGGTCATCGCCGCGATGGGCGGCATGAATAATAAGATCATGGAAAACTTTGAAACCTTCGGAACCAAGAAGATCTTTCTTTGGCCGGAGCGTCCATCCTCCGGGCCCAAGAAGAATATCGACTGGTGGCAGATCCGCTTCAGGGAGGAAGAGTTTAACGACATGCTCGAGTACTGCCCCTCCGTTGAATTTAAGTCATTTATTTCTGACGGACAGAATTTACCGGCTCGATTCGAGGAAACAACCATCGAATCGGTTCGCCTCAACGGCGTTGAAGCGGACTGGTTTCAAATTGAAAATCGCCCGATTGTCATGGGGCGGCCATTTTCTCTTCTGGACGAAACGCAGGGACGCAAGGTGTGTATCATCTCTAAAAAACTGCGTGATAAGTTACACATGGACCGTGAATGTACGGGCCAGACGGTTACGTTCGGATACCATACGTTTCTGGTGATCGGCATGCTGGAGGAAAAGCCCAGTATGATGTTTGACAATAGTAACCGGGATAACCTCGAAGCTTATATTCCGTTCCGGACCATGAGGAAGATCAATAATAACGAGTGGTTCCGTGTGATGGCTAGTTGCAAAAGTACCGACTTGGCGGAAGAAGCAAAAGCGGAGATCCAGTTTTTTCTGCGGCGAACCCGGCATCTCCGTCCCGGCGAACCGAACACCTTCGGTGTCTTCTTAATGGAAAATGAAGTTCAGCAGTTCAAGAAAGTCATGGGGATGATTTCGCTGGTGGCCTTCGGGATCGTCAGTATCTCGCTGCTGGTCGGCGGTATCGGGATCATGAACATTATGCTGGTATCGGTGTCTGAGCGAACACGGGAAATCGGACTGCGCAAAGCCGTCGGAGCCAAACCATCGGCCATCCTGACTCAGTTTCTGGTCGAGGCCGTAGTATTGTGCATGATTGGAGGATTGATCGGTGTCGGTTTTGGGCACCTGCTGGCAATGGTGATCTCAAAATCCGCTCCTCTGATGGAAGGGGCCAAAATCCCCTTCTGGGCTATCCTGCTATCGTTCGGATTTTCAGGGATTGTCGGTATTGTCTTCGGCATGTTTCCGGCGGTCAAGGCCGCCCGGTTGAATCCCATTGATGCATTAAGACATGAATAAATACAGGATTTTTAAAATGAAGAAACGTCATTTACTCATCGGACTGCTTTTATTAAGCGTCGTTTTATGGTTATCCGGCTGCCGGCAACCCGACCCGGACACCGCCTTCTACAAAATGAACGTTCCGCCGGAAAAGGCCCGCACCATTGAAACGTTTGAGCTTGAGCAATATCGTACTGAACCGCAGCCCGCTACACCATCGGTATTGGAGCTGTCCGAAGAAAACCCGGAAAAAATTGACCTGGCACTGGATCAGTGCCGGGCACTGGCTCTGGAAAACAATCTCGATTTGAAAGTCCAGTTAATGGCTCCGACCATATCGCAGGAGAGCGTCAACGCCGAACGCGCCAAATTTGAAGCGTCGTTTTTTACCGATTTAACCTATAGCAAATCAGACCAACCCACCGCAACAACGCTCGATATCAGCGGTTCAAAGACAGATTACTCAATGACCGATTTCGGGGTTGACATTCCACTCCAGACCGGCGGCAACATCAGGTTTAATCTGGCAGAATCTCGTACCAAGACAAACTCCAATTATTCCATTTTTAATCCCTCTTATTCAAATGACACATCTATGTCCATCAGCCAACCATTACTTCGCAATGCCGGGGTTCGGACAAATACACATTCGATCCGTATTGCCGAATATGAAAAGTATCGAACGGATATCGCAACAAAAATGGAGGTCATACGGGTTCTGGCGGCGATGGATCGTGTGTATTGGCGTCTTTATGCCGCGTCCAAACAAGTCCAGGTCAGCAAGCAGCGATACGAACTGGCAAAAGCCCAGCTTGAAAGAGCGCAACGTTTTGTTGATGCAGGTCAACACGCGCAAATCGAAATTAACCGGGCTGAAGCAGGGTTGGCTGAAAGCCTTGAATTTATTATCACCGCAGAAAATGAGATGCGGGACCGCCAGCGAGAGACCAAACAAACCCTGAATAAATCCGGGCTTGAAATGCGGGGGACAACCGTCATTACTCCCGTCACCGAGCCGAATCCGGTTCATTATACATTTGATGCGGACCGGCTGATCAAACAAGCGTTTGAAAACCGCATGGAAATGCTCGACTATGAATTACGACTGGCAGAGCACATCAGCGAAATTGATTTTCGCCGTAACCAGACGCTGCCGCTGGTAACGTTGAATTATCAATACAATGTCAACGGACTGGGACCGACTCGCAGTGATGCCTATGATCTGCTGATGGACCATCGGTTTGTGGATCATTATATGGGGGCCAGCCTTCAGATCCCGCTGGGCAATCAGGCAGCCAAAAGCAATCTGCGGGGGGCCGTTTATTCCAGAATGCAAACCATTGCGTCCAAGGAAAGACAGCAGTCCACGATCGAGGTTGAAGTGCTCAACGCGCTGGACCAAGTCGAATCCAACTGGCTGCGTGTACTGGCGGCCCGCCAAAACACCATCCTGCAGGAACGCCTTTATCAGGCTGAAATTCGTCAGTTCGAAAACGGGCTGACGACCTCAACAGACGTTTTGGAAGCACAAACCAACTTCGCGAACGCCCAAAGTACGGAAATCAACGCCCTTGCCGAGTACCAGATCGCTTTAGTTGACCTGGCTTACGCAACCGGGACACTGCTGGGGGCCGCTCAGGTCGATTGGGAACCGGCTGCACCGCCCACCAAATAAAAAGGTTTCTCAACTCGGCGAAAAAACCGTATAATCCGCATAGTCTTTTTAGGAAACACCCGGATGCAGGCAGATATCGATTATATGCAGTTAGCACTGGAATTGGCTCGACGGGGACTTGGTAATGTCGAACCCAACCCGGCGGTCGGCTGTGTCATTGTCAAAAATGGTGAAATCATCGGTCAAGGCCTCCACGAAAAATTCGGCGGCCCCCATGCGGAAATCAACGCCCTTTCAGATTGCCAGAAAAACGGGCAAAATCCAGCCGGGGCAACAATGTACGTCACACTGGAACCCTGTAGCCATACCAGAAAAACACCGCCATGCACTCAAGCAGTTATCAAAGCCGGCATCAAAAAAGTAATCATCGCCTCCAAAGATCCTACAAAGTTGGCTTCCGGCGGCATCCAACAACTCAAAGAAGCAGGGGTCAAAGTCGAAACGGGGCTGTGCCGCGAGCAGGCCGAACAACTCAACGCCCCCTTCTACAAACACGCCCGCACAGGCCTGCCGTGGGTCATTGTCAAGTGGGCACAAAGCATCGACGGCAAACTGGCATGGCGAAACCCGCCCAAAACGGGACATTGGATTTCCAACGAAAAAAGCCGCGCTGACGTTCATCGCCTCCGCAAAAAAGTACAGGGCATTTTGACCGGCATCGATACCGTCATTGCCGATAATCCAAAACTGACCGTCCGCATCGAAGGCCAACCAATCGACCGCCCGCCACTGCGAATTGTTCTCGACAGCAAATTGCGAATGCCGTGGGATTGCCGCCTCATCACCGTTCCCGATGCGCCGACACTGATTGTCACAACCATACAAACCGCCCAAGCGGAATTTCAGCTGGTTGAAAAATTCAAAGATGCCGGGGTAGAAGTATTCGCCGTTCCGCCGAAAAACGAACATTGCGACCTCAAAGCAGTGTTGACCGAATTAGGCAAACGCGGCATCCAGCAATTACTCATCGAAGCAGGTCCGAGACTGATTAGCCAATTCCTCGCCCAAAATCTGGTCAATGAAGTTCGTATTTATATCGCCCCAATCATCCTCGGCCAAAACGGCACCGCCGACATTTCTGCTCCCATGTCCGCCATTGTAAGCCACCAAAAACTAAAAAACATCCAAATCAAAACATTCGATAATGATATCTGCATTTCAGGATTGTTAGAGTTCAAGCTTTAGCTTGTTAGGGAAGCAAAATGTATAATTGGCGAAAACTGAATCCGGCAGAACGTCAAGAAATACTTCGCTTACGCAAACAACACAATCGACCGTGGCACAGTCCACCACATTGGGATTCTGAAAAGTGTCTGTATTACATTGTTTCCGGCTCTTGTTATGAACACAAACCAATCATCGGGAAAAGTCCGGAACGATTGTTTCAGCTTGAAAAATTGCTCTGGGAAATTTGTGACAATTATACAGACCAATGTTCCGTGTGGTGCATTTTACCGAATCATTATCATATACTGGTCAAAACAGAGAAGATGAAGGAACTGCGAATGCAATTAGGGAAAATGCATGGTAGAACAGCAAGGATATGGAATATCGAGGACAATTGTGTTGGACGAAAAGTCTGGTTCAACTGTGTAGAGCGAATTATCCGTAGTAAACGTCATTACTGGGCAACAATAAACTACATCCATCACAATCCTGTTAAGCATGGTTATGCTGAAAAGTGGGATCAATGGCTATTCAGCAGTGCAACACATTATCTTAATGACATAGGAAAAGAAAAAGCTGCTGAAATATGGAAAGCATATCCTATTCTCGACTATGGAAAAAAATGGGATATATAAATGTTAGAGTACACACTTCAGTGTGTAATAAACATCAAAGAGATAAATTCACAAGCTAAAGCTTGAACTCTATACTTTTTTATTCAACACACTTTTGCTGCGGAGGATGTGATGGTAGTGCTGGGCGAAGCGGTGGGCTTCGTCGCGGACGTACTGTATCAGTTTCAGTACCGGTGAATGGGCAGGCAGTTTCAGCGGCTTATCGTTTCCGTGAACATAAATAATTTCCTCCTTCTTGGCAATCGAGGCCAGCTTCGGCACGGGTGCGTTCATTTCGTAAAACGCTTCCTCGGCGGCATGCAACTGCCCGATTCCGCCGTCAATCAGCACCAAATCCGGCCAGAGTTCCTCGCCCGCCATCGCTCGTTTATACCGCCGCGTTACAACCTCCTTCAAGCCGGCGTAATCATCCACACCCGCAACCGTCTTAATCCTGAACCGCCGGTAGCCGTCCTTGAACGGCCGCCCGTCAATAAACTGTACCATCGAGCCAACCATCTCGGTCCCCGCCAGATGCGCGATGTCAAATCCTTCGATAATCCGCACCGGCTGTTCGGCTCCCAGAATCGTCTGCAATTTCACCTGCGCCTCCGTCGGGTCGCCCGCAAATACCTCCGGCTGCACATTGCCCTCAACAGTCCCGCGCTTGTCAAGATTTTCAATCAGCCGAATCCGGTCGCGATACATCGCCGCCGCCTCAAAATCCTTCGCCTCCGATGCCGCCGCCATCTTCTTTTTCAAGTCCCGCAGCACTGTTGACCGCTTCGACTGCAAAAACTTCACCAAATCCTTAATCTGCCCGCGGTAGTCAACCTTCGACACCCGGTCGCCGCACGGCGCCGAACATTGCCTAATATTATGCAGAATGCACGGCCGAAAAAACCGCCGCTTCTCGTCCTTCGTGCTGATGTCTAGTTTGCACGTACGAAACCGGAAAATTTTCTGCAGCACATTCATCACCGCACGCAGTTCCTTGACATTCGTAAACGGCCCGAACAGTTTGCTCCGGCTGTCCTGCGGATTCCGCGTAATGTACACCCCCGGAAACTCCTGCCGCGTCGTCACCTCTAAATACGGAAACGTCTTGGCATCTTTCAAGTCCGAATTGTACGGCGGATGAATATCCTTAATCAGCCGGGCCTCCTGCAAAATCGCGTCCACCTCGCTTTCGGTCTGAATATATTCCACCGTCGCGGTCTTGCCGACCATCTCCACAATCCACGGCCCGCGGCTTTGGGCCAAATTCACCCCCGGCTGAAAATAACTCCCCGCCCGGCTCCGCAGGTTCTTGGCCTTGCCGACATACAGTACCTTGTCTTCGGCATCTTTCATAAAATACAGACCGGGTCCCGTGGGAAATGTGCGAATCGTTTCCCGGATTTCTTCCAGCACGTTTTTTGACTTTCCAGCCATCGGTAACATCATACCAGATCTGCGACCAAAATGAAATGAATGAAAAAAATGAGAAACAATCAAACTTTCGGCAGGGAAACGTAAAACTTGCTTCCCTTGTCAACTTCCGATTCGAGCCAAATTTCTCCTTTTTGCCCCTCAAGGATTCTGGTTACAATCGCAAGTCCCAACCCTTCGCCCTTGACGGCGGTATCTGAACAGGCTCGATGAAAAATCTGAAAAATTCTGGACTGATGCGCCAACGGAATCCCGATTCCGTTATCCTCAATACAATAGATGCTCCTGGCGTCATCCAGATAACCGTTAATCGCTATTTTTCCGGGTCGTTCGGGTGAAAGATATTTCAACGCATTCGTGATAAGATTGCTGAAAACCTGATTTGTTTTGGCAACGTCCCCCATGCAATTGGGCAATGTCTCAACCGTAATAGTTGCTCCGCATTCTTTTGCCTGGAAACGATGGCTGTCAACAACATTTTCCATCAACTCATTCATATCCATCGGTTCAATCTTGAAGGGGCTGGATCCGATTCTCGATACCTGCAGAAGCCCGTCAATCAGCATTTGAGCTTTTTCGACGCCGGCATGAATAAATTTCAGTGACTCCGGAATCGATTCCTCCAACAGTGAGTTCATCACGGACATTTTTTGTTCATCCAGGGGTTCCCCATCGACAAGATTCTTTAGCTCATCACAGCTCTTTTGAAGCTCGCTATCAAAGCCGGATATCGTTACCAAAGGCGACCGCAAATCATGAGAAGCAATGTAAACAACGTGCTCAAGTTCGTCATTCTTCGCTTCCAACCGTTTCGCAATCTGGGCAAGCTTTCTTTCGGTCTGTATGCGATGATGCAATTCATGACGAAGCTCTTCGGTTCTAATCTCAATAAGCCGTTGTATCGATTCGGTCTTTCTCCATGAGAACAAGAAATAAAGATAGGCCGAAGACGTTAAAAGCAGTCCTATCGCAAGCATGGCCCATGAATTTCCGGTCGTATACAAATCGATCAGACCTTCTTCCGGCGTGCAGATAACGGACCACTGTCTCGTCCCCACATTAATGATCGTTTCCATATACATTGCTGAGGATGTTTTAACTACTGAAATATCGTCTGTGATGCCATTCGAATTGAAATCCTGGGTTGCACGATAATGAAGATATTTTTTGTTATTAGCCGCAGAAATATCTGACAGGTAAATGCTTATATTTTGAACATCCGTAAAACTCATCGCACGCTCAACTAAAGTATGAATGTGAAAGGCTCCTACAATAAAGCCCTCAAGATTTTCTCTTCGCTCCTGCACAGTGTTTACAGACATATCTTTCTTATACAACGGCACGAAAACGAGAAAGCTGTTCGTGTCCCACTGCTCCTGAACCAGACGAATCGTTTCGGTTGCAACGGAAAGGTTCCCATCACGTGCAGCGATAAGCGCCTGATATCTCAGCGGTTCCGATGCATAATCAAATCCCAACACGCCCTGATTCTCGGTAAACGGCTCTACGTAAAAAACGGGAAAATATTCCTCTCGTTTTTGTGCGGAAACAAAGTCACCCCGACTGTTTTTTTCTTTCATAAAAAAGTCCGGCAATTCTGCCAACCTTGACCGAGTTTCAAATTCATCCCGTTCGTTATCTTTAACACGCGGAACCCATTCGATTGCGAAAATCCCTTCGAATCCAGAAAAAGACGACGTAAAAGACCTGAATTCCTCTCGTTCTACGAATTCCGAACTTTCAAAGAAGCAGCGCACCGATTCGATAATGCTGAATTTGCTCTGTATTAATCGTTCCAGAGCTGAGACACGGTTTTCTGCAACACGCCGGAATTCATGTTCCAAATGCAATTTTTCCCGGTAACGAATGGCAAAGAAAAGAGAAAATGAGAAGCCGGCACCAATGACGATAATAATAACATGCGGCAAAAAACGAAAAAATGATGTTTTTGAGAGGTCATCTTTCATTAAATTCCCTCTAATATTTCATATACTGAAAACATTTATTTTACGACCAAATAAAGGTATCGACAATCTTTTTTTTACTTCAAATAAGATTAATTTGGGGGGGAAACTGCCGAAAAACAATATCTGTTTCATTATTCTACAGGGCATTTTAAATCCGTTTATGGTAGAATCCCCGTTATGAATCCCAATGAGAAAACCACGATTCTGGTGACTTGCAGCCCCGGGTTGGTGGAGTATCTCCGTGGCGAGGTTGAAGCACTGGGCTATACGGTTACCGCAACCGGTAATGTCGATGTCGAGCTGCAAGGCGATCTGTATGACGCAATGCGGCTGAATTTGTATCTGCGAACGGCGTACAATGTCCTGTATCTTTTGCGGTCGTTTCCATGTGATACGCCGGACGAGCTGTATCGCAAAGTTCGCCAGATGTCGTGGGAGGAGATGATATCGCCGGACGAATACGTTAGCGTTGTGACGCGCGTTGATACGCCGACGATTGATAACACTATGTTCGCCGGGCTGCGGGTCAAAGACGGTATCGTGGACCGCATTCTCAAGAAAACCGACTCGCGACCCAACTCCGGCAAGGAACGCGACAACGTCGTCATTCAGCTTTACTGGAGGGGAAAAACCTGCAAGCTGTATCTGAATACGTCGGGGCAGAAGATTTCCGACCGCAGTTATCGCAAGGTCATGACGGAAGCCCCGCTGCGGGAATCGCTGGCGGCGGCGATTATTATGGCCACCGGTTACGACGGCACGCAGCCGCTGGTGTGCCCGATGTGCGGCAGCGGAACATTGCCCATCGAAGCGGCACTGATGGCAACCCACCGAGTACCCGCCCTGCTGCGAAGCAATTTCGGCTTTATGCATACGAAGTTTTACGACGAAGCCGCCTGGCAGGCCATGCGGACCGAAGCGCTGAAGCAAAGTAAAAAACGCGGCGGCAAAACCGAATTTACGCCCGCCCCCATCATCGCCACGGACATTGACTCATGGGCGGTCGAGGCCGCTAAACGCAACGCCCAGACGGCGGGGGTCGAACATTTGATACAGTTTGCCAAATGCGACTTTGCCGAGACGGAAATTCCCGAAGGTGGTGGGATTATCGTGATGAATCCCGAATACGGGATGCGCATGGGCGAAATCAAACAACTGGAGGAAACCTACAGCCGGATCGGGGATTTCTTCAAACAAAAATGCTCCGGCTACACCGGCTATGTCTTCACCGGCAATATGGATTTGGCGAAAAAGGTGGGGTTGCGAACTAGCCGGAGAATGGTATTCTTCAACGGCGGCATTGAATGCCGGTTATTGAAATATGAGTTGTATGCTGGAACGCGAAAAAATAAACCGGATGATTGATGACTGCACACTGGTTACTGTTTAAAGCCCTACCTCGGAACACAGAAAGTGCATGATTGATATATAAAAAAAGAAAGGCGAGAACGACGTCTCGCCCTCCTCCTCATTCATGGTCCATTTTCAGTTCTCTTTGTGCCGCGAGGTGCAGCCTTTTGTGAGACTGCCGATACCATCGGCTCTGCACCACACACTTTCTGTCCTTTCTCAACTCAAAAAGCGTACACGTCATTTTAGCAACCGCAACCTACAGGCCGCACTGTGAACCATGCTAAAAATAATTATCTCAAACTGACCGATTAAGGGAATTTTGATGGTAATGATAATTCAACAAAAACAGCTTCTCTTGCCGATAAGTATTGTGAAAGCAATTACTTATACACAAGGAAGCTGTATGATTACCATCGGTAAAATCCCACAAAAA
>JADHXS010000112.1 GCA_016782835.1 Phycisphaerae bacterium
GTGGGATTTTACCGATGGTAATCATACAGCTTCCTTGTGTATAAGTAATTGCTTTCACAATACTTATCGGCAAGAGAAGCTGTTTTTGTTGAATTATCATTACCATCAAAATTCCCTTAATCGGTCAGTTTGAGTTATTAAGTTATTCCAATAGCGGAGGGTAATAATGAAGAACATTTATAAATATATTATAACCTGTGCCTTTTGGATGTTATTCAATTATTGGGGCTGGCATAGAGGCCAAGAAAAGGGATACAGTTGGTTTTTCTTAACAGTATGGTTTTGCCTCAGCACAATAGCATGCATATTATTACTGATTAAGTTTTCTAAAGACAACCTCGAAAGATCTATAAAAAATAGTAATGAAAAAGATTCCGAATCCAATGAAAAGTTAAAATAGAGAACAAAGTAATATAAGCCCTCTCTGCTTTTGGATTAGTGGAAATTTCATAACCAATTACAAACTGGTAGTTTTTCAATTGCGATCCGCAAAACAGGATCGACATTTGTATAAACCTTATTTGTCAGATTGGGTGATGAATGTTCCAGCAATCGTTGAGTAACAGCAGTTGAAACACCATTCTGTGCAAGCAACGAACAAAATGTTTTACGTAAATCGTGAAACCTAAAGTCAGTCAGGCCGGACTTTTTACATATTTTCCGCCATTGACGATAGGCGAATTTTGTTCGGAAAAGTTTTTCTTGAGTAGCATCCAAGTTGTGGATATATTTCGAAAGTTGGGACATTACTTCTGCTGACACAGGTCGTGACCACATATTTTTTTTGGTCTTTTTGCTTTTGGTTGCAATGCAGTTCTTTTCAAAGTCAATATCACTGATTTTAATCGCATCGATGTCACCACGCCTTAGGCCCGTTCCCAGAGCCAGCATTATACGAATTTTAATGGCCGGATATGGCGTTGCGGCATTTAACAACTTTTTTATCTGAGTGTCATTGAGCGACTTAACCGGACGTTCTTCTATCTTCAACTCTTTGAGTTTAAGATTTCCATTCAAGTAACGATGCTCCCGGCACCAAATCACAAATGTCTTGATATTTCTGATATCCTTGTTGAGTGTCGTACGTTGTACCTCGGTACCACGTTCGAGAATAAACTTATCAATGACATTTTGTGTGATCTGCTTGGAATTGCATTTGCCAACAATGCGTTCAAAATTTCGAAGTGAAAGCGAATGTTCATACAGCGTGCCTTCGGTAACTCCCTGGACCTTCTTGCTCTCTCGAAACTCATCAAGCATTTGCTGCCAGTCCGCCACTACTTGCCCTGTAAAGACGTCGGAGTTGAGTTGTGTATATTTGATTTGCTTGAAGTGTTCGGCCAGTTCTTTAGTCGGCAGAGCTTTTGCTTTACGTATACCGCTTTCATACCAGCCCACCCAAAAGCCTTTAATATTTTTTCTCTTGTAAATCCACACTTTTCTCATACATTAATTATATCGTAAATATATGGGGGCGAATCAAGCAGGAAAAGAAAGTCAAATCAGTGACAAAATGGAGACATGCGACAGGATTGGAAATCTTATATCACGGTAAAGTATTATTTTAAAAGCAGATACGTGTAGTCTTGCGAATATGCGCATCGGTTATTAAATACTATGCCTCATGCTTTCAAAAGACTGGCGGCGGCTTTGGCGAAATAGGTGATTACAATGTCTGCGCCTGCCCGTTTGATTGATGTTAACGTTTCCAGCATCACCGCATCCCGGTCAATCAGCCCCTTTTCGGCGGCGGCCTGAATCATCATGTATTGGCCGGAGACATGATAGGCGGCAATCGGCACATCAAAGGTTTGGCTTGCCCGGCAGATGACATCCAAATAGAGTAAGGCCGGTTTAACCATCACAATATCGGCGCCTTCTTCGATATCCAGCTTCATTTCACGAATCGCCTCCCGGCTATTGCCGGGATCCATCTGATAACTTTTGCGGTCGCCCTGCTGGGGCGTGCTGTGGGCGGCTTCCCTGAACGGGCCGTAATAGGCAGAGGCGTATTTGGCGGCATAGGACATAATGGGAATGTCTGAAAACCCAGCCGCATCCAGCGTGCTGCGTATCTTGCCGACCCGGCCGTCCATCATATCTGATGGGGCTATCATGTCGGCGCCGGCTTTGGCATGGGTCAGGGCCATTTTTGCCAGCAATTCCAGCGTCGGGTCGTTGTCAACTTTGCCCTCTTTAATCAGGCCGCAGTGACCGTGGTCGGTATAGGCACACAGACAGACATCCGTAATCACTAACAAATCAGGGACAGCCTTTTTAATCTGCCGGATTGCCTGACAAACGGTCGAATCTTCACTATAGGCTTGTGAGCCGACTGCGTCCTTTTGTTCCGGCAAGCCAAAAAGCAGAATGGCCGGAATCCCAAGAGATGCCACTTCGATTGCTTCTTCGGCGATTTTGTCTGGTGAAAAATGAAAACAGCCTGTCATGGAAGAAATCGGCTTTTTGGTATTCGTACCGGGGCAGGTAAAAAGCGGGTACACAAAATTATCCGCCGAAAGTTTCGTTTGACACACCAATCGTCTCATCGGGGCATTGACCCGAAGTCTTCTTTGTCTTGTCGTTGGAAAACCCATCTTGATCTCCGGTTCAAACGCTATCTATATAACCTGAAAAGGTTCGATTATATTAATGGTAAAAAGACAATTTACAACCACAGATTTGAGAATATCGTCAAAATACCTTTTTTTGACCTTCCCCCTGAAAAAGGGTCCATTCAAAATGCGAAAAAATGGGTTATAATTGCATCTTTGAAAGGACAAACAGGACGAAAAAGAGCCGCTTTACGGAACAACAAATTGCTTATGCAATACGACAGATACGTGACCAATGCAATCCATAATTTATATTTCATAACCTGAAGACAGTACAAAAACATCATATAAGCCGCAATAACATTCGTCGGGAACAATTTTAATTCATTTAATAACAAGTAGTTGCTGAAGAATAATAATTGCACCCTACGGCCGGCCCCGGCGATAGATATGGTCTCATCGTCATAGGCTTGTCGAATCCGCTGCCGTACGGTTTTCAGGCGGGCATCGTCCGGAACGGGGCCGGTTTTCAGTTGGGTTGGGATGTTTTCCTGTTGATATTTTTGTTTTAATTTCGTGACGATTTCATTGTAGCTTTCATGGATCTGCTCCGGCGTATTGCCTGCAACAAACACGCCGTGGTTTTTTAAGAAAATCACGGACGGCTGGCTGCCGGTGGATTCCTTAAATGTTTGGATTTCGTCCCGGACCTGCATACAGAGCGTGTAGCCGGGATCGATGTAATCCAGCCAAAGGGCATTGGGGAACATTTTTGACAGGCGGCTTTGCCTTCTTTGGCGCAGGTTATCCCATTGACCAGGGCCGGATGAGTATGCACCACAAACGTTGCCGCCAGTGAATCATGCAGAGGCGCCTCGACTGATGCGCGACCCTTACTGGAAGGCAGTACCGCATCGCCCATCACGTCTTTTACGACTGTTTCCCGCGCGGCCGATTCAGCGGGCGGGACAATATCATACAGCCGGGAAAGCTTTGCGCGATCCAATGCAACGAACAGGTCGGGCCGCAGGTCTTTGAGGGTGGTGCCGGACGGCTTGACCCATAACGTTTTGGCTGTTTTGACCGATGTATTGCCTCCGCCTCCGCGAACATAATCGGGCGTTCCATATTGATGGGACAGTGCTGTAATCTGTTCCAGCAATTTTGCTGTGTCCTGCGTTTGCTTCATTGGTAATTGTCTTTCTTAACTCAACATTTTTATAATCCATGAATCATTTCGTAATTCATATACGAAGCAATCGGTCTTCGGCATCTTTTGTCCACATGCCGCGATTCAGTTTTTCAGCGACGGCCGGGAATTTTTCTTTCAGTTCCGTCAGCGGTGTTAAAGGCAGGTCAGCCAGTTGCGGGTACACGATAATCTTTCCCGCCATGTCCCTGTTTTCGACGGCGCGGATGCCGTCAATCGCCCCGGCCATACCGCTGACCGCATCGACCGAACAGTTGGTGTCTAATTGGCCCGAAAGCACTTTGTCCAGCACAATTTTCATGTCTGACAAACGAGAGCCGCTGGTGCCGAACATGAAACACTGGTTGGCGATATACGTATCCATGTCCATGTCCTGTTTGCCGGTGGCAGGAATACCGGCAAAGATATTGATCAGAGTACCTTTGCGGCTGTCTTTGACCGCTTGAGCGACCAGCGGTCCCACCGGGGCCATCACGGCAAAATAGCTGAATTTTTCCTGTAATGGGTTTTTCTGCGGGTTGACCAGCGACAGTGTTACGCGGCGTTCTTTGGCCAACGCATCGGTTTTTTGGGCTAACGACTGGAGCCGTTCATCGTCGAAGTCCGTTCCGATAATTGACAGGTTTTCGACACCGGAACAAACCAGACGAATGACGTGCATCTGTCCCATCGGCCCGGCCGCACCGATGACAAGGGTATGGTCGTTTTTGCGAATCTCGCCGGTCGCGGGAATGTTTTGATAGCTTTCGGCGGGATTATTTCCGGTTGTTCCGATCCAGCGGGTCATGCCGTAATGGGTGCGGCCGACGCCGACTGAAACGTCCTTGCCAATGGTTTGTCCGCCGAGAACAATATTGATGATGCCTTTAGCCGCCAGCTTATCGTTTAAAACATCAATGGTTTTCTTTTCGGCACCGAAATAGATAATATCGTCGAACGCTTCATCGGGGAGCTCTTTAACGGTTTTTATGCAGGCCATTTCGATGCCCAGTGCTCGAAGCCGGTCGCAGTTTGTTTTTTCGGCGCAAACACCCGTGATCGAAGCGGGTTTGCCATCGGGCGAAAAACATTCTTCTAATCCTTCAGATTTTCGTCCCGCATCGGTTACCACCAACAATTTGCCGCCGGCTAATAGGGTGTTTCGTTCTTCGGTGATATACGAGCTTTCGACGCATGCCCACGGCTCCACCAGTGCGATTGCCGAAGCACTTAAATCTTTTTCAACCGGAATCAAAAAGCTTTCATCTCGCACCGGCTCCACAATAATCCGTTCGTCCATCAGAACATACTGCTGCAGGGCTCCCTCGAAATTATACCCGAAGGCGGAGTTGGATTCGGCGGTCTTGAGCCATCGGTAATCCGTTTGAACTAAAACACGCTCACCGATTTTGTGTCGCTTGACTTTTTCGCCGACTGCGACGATGGTACAAAACGTTTCGTGTCCGGGAACCGTGGGTTCAAGGCCGGGTTTATAGCTGGGTACTTCCTGTAATATCGATGGTTCGACACCTGAGACGACCTCACTCTTTCGGACATGCTTGTCGAACTGCTTGAGCAGCTTTAAATCCGAAAAACATAATCCTACTGCTTCCACACGCGCTAAAATCTGATACGGTCCGGGTTGATACACTTCTTTTTCCGAATTCAGCTTGAGTTCATCGGCCCCGATGAGTTGAATCGCGTTTTGGGCCGCCGGTATTGTCTGTTTCATGTTCAATCCTTTAATGCAGCATCACCTGTCCGTCCGTAACGGGAAGGGCCTGGCCGGTTTCATATTTTTGTTCGATTAAGTAATAGACCGCCGCCATGACATCGGGTGTTGTGCAGCCGCGGCGCATCGGAACCTTGGCTTCGTAAGCCCTTTTGACATCTTCGATGGTTTTAGCACCGGGGATTTTGCCGGTTCGCAGGTATTGCACAAACAGGCCGTTATCGGGATTGGACCACAGGGGGCCGTCGAAGAAATTGCCCGGGCAAATGGAATTCACCTTAATGCCGTCTTCGATCAGTTCGAGGGCAAACGATTGTGTCAGTCCGATGCCGACGAACTTACTGCCCGCATAGGCACCGTTTCGATTGGAGCCGACCAGACCGGACTTGGAGTTAATCTGGATGATGTCGCTGGTATAGGCGTGGTTGGCTTTGTGCTGCAATGCCAGCACTTTGGAGATAACCTGCGTACGCAAAAAATAGCCTTTGTAGTTGACGGCGCAGACAAACTCAAAATCTTTTTCGGATTGGGTCTTGACGCTTTCGGCTTTCAAAACACCGGCATTGGAAACAAAAACATCAAACCCGCCGTAATGGCGAATCACTGAGTCAATCGCATTCTGAATCGATTGGCTATCCGTAACATTCATCGCAACCGCCATTGCCCGGTCGGTTCCGTATTGTTCGTTCAATTGCTGCGCCTGTTTTTGAGCTTCGGTCTCATTGATATCGGCCAGAACCACACACGCGCCCTGTGCCGCCATGTCCTGGGCGATTTCCAAACCGAACCCCTGGGCAGCGCCGGTTACGATTGCCGTTTTTCCCGAAGCCCGCTTGTTCATTTCAATGACAGGTTGGATGATTTGAAAAATGCCCACGCCTTCCACACCCACCGTTTCAATCGTTTCGGCCTGTTGTCTAATAGCGGTCTTTAAAGATTCGATGGCCTGTTCTTCGGATGCTTCTTTCGGCAAGACTGCTGTGACGCCGGCGTCTTTTGATGTTTTCTCGCTGACAAAACGAACCATCGGCCCCCCCGTTTCATTTGCCAGCAGTATCCGAAGAATCGGAGCGACGACATTAATTTTTTTCGTCAATGAATTTTCCATGATGCTTTCAATCGATTTTTAGTTTTTGTATTTTTCAAAATAACGATTCAGAACCGCTGTCCCGATATTTTTAAAGTCACAGATGAGCGATTCCTTATCATCACAGGCCGGGTCGTTATATAAGGCGGTAAATCCCGTCTCGCCGTGAGCACAAAGGAACTGATGCGCGGCTAATACGCAAATTCCTTCAAGGAAAATTTCTTGTACATCATCCGGAATTGCTTCTCCGCCGACACACGTCGGCTCAATCGGCAATAGATCCAGCGTGTTATGTTCGGTTCCTGCCACAACAGCAATGCCCGCTTTGCGAATGGCGGTGACATATTCAGCTAATACATCGGGCTGGTTGCGAATGGGAATAAACTCAACCATTGAATAACTGTTGGTTTTCAGATTTTCAATGAGTGTTCCAACGGGTGTTTCATATTCACATCGCTGTTTGGAACCGTCGGCCAAAACCGGGTAGCAGGCAATGCCGCCCAACTCGGCGATAAGTTCCTTCGCCTCGGCCAGATTCACAAATGTTTCCGGCACAAAACACACCTTCCCGGCTTTCATCAGGTGCGAACGAATTTCGTTCTGCATTCCCACAGCGTTGTCAACTTCGGTTTTTGGCGCGACTCCAAAAATCTCGGTTAATTTCTCGATACGCTGCTCGGTTAGCACTTTTTCAAAAAAGACCTCCTGAAAGGCCTGTGCCAGATGCCGCTCCTGTAGTGTAACCATTTCGGCCTGACACCCATGCCGCTTGACGACGCGCCCGATAATCGCCACGTCATCCAAATTCGTATGGATGCCGTGTTTTTCAAAGACCTGATTCATCTTTTCGGCCATCTGGCTCATCCGCAAAGCGTCGCTTTGACGAATCCGCGTGTTCAGTTCCGCGGCTCTGTCGTAAAACGATTCAAACCGGCTAATACCTTTGCCGCAGATATAATATTTGCCCGGGTTGCCGGGGTCATTGATACGAATTCC
>JADHXS010000017.1 GCA_016782835.1 Phycisphaerae bacterium
GGCATGCCGCTGGTGTGTGTGGGACCTTTTTTATAAGGGCAATAGATAACCAGTTTTATCTGGAATTGGGTTGAACATTGATGTTTTTGGATGGTTGCAAACAGGATGTTTTTGGGGTAATATACTGCCAATTCAGGAATACTCGATTATTTTTTCCGACTTAAGGTGGTTGCATGGCAAAAAAAGCGATAGAGACCGGACAACTGGGGATTAAACAAGCACTCAATAAAGGTTTCAGGAAGCTCAGGCCAACCCGAGCAGAAATTGAAACGCTTATCCTTTGGAATCTGATCTGAAAGAAGTCCTCCGAGAAAGTAAATACTCCATAGATACGTATAAAAAAGCTGTGGATGTCTACTGTGCAAGAGGTCGTGCGTTCGAGACGTGGAGATTTTTTCGAACTTGAGAATGCCGATTTCTGATTCAATAATGCGGTTTTTTGCGTTTTCACGGTCGATTTCCTTTCCAAAAAAGAGTAGTACTACCGCTTTTTCTTACAAGGTTACGGCCGCGCTGCGTTTTTGCAGGTAATCGTAAGTGCCGATTTCAGCGTAACTTACAAACAATGGAGCTGATGAGAGTCGAACTCACGACCTCTTGCATGCCATGCAAGCGCTCTCCCAACTGAGCTACAGCCCCGTAACAAGCCACTGAATTTAGCACAAAAACGGCCCCATCGCAAGAGTTTTGAAGATAGAAATTGTTACTTTTTCCGATTTAACCTGATTTTGGCTAAAAAAACTTGAAATTGTGCCCTTCGATAGATAGAATTTGACTTTTCCGGTTTGGGCCGATGACAGGGCTTTGATGTGTTGCTGTGAACGGTGGTATCGGAAACAACATAAGATACTGAAACGACTTGACTTAGGCCAATGTAGCTCAACGGTAGAGCACCGGTTTTGTAAACCGGCGGTTGAGGGTTCGATTCCCTCCGTTGGCTTTTTTGTATTTAGTACCGAATGGATAAGTAACATCCCAATGAACGACACGTTCATACCTATAACCATAAGGATGTGTGGGAGTTATACAATGGAACAGGCAATTGCAAAAGCCGGGGCATTAATTGAAGCGATGGAATACATCCGAAGCTTCAAGGGCAAAATCGTTGTTGTCAAACTCGGCGGCAGTATTCTCGACGATCTTGAGCTGCAAAAGAAGCTCCTGACAGATGTTGTCTTCATGTCGATCGTCGGCATCCGGCCGGTCCTAGTGCATGGCGGCGGCAAAGCCATCACCGCAGCGATGAACGAGGCGGGTCTGGAACCTGTGTGGGTACAGGGACGGCGTTATACCGATGAACGCACCCTGGCTATTGCTGAACGGACACTCGTTAAGACTGTCAACCAGCCCATTTGCGACACCCTGAACGAATTGGGGGTTAGAACAATGGGGCTTCATTCACTGAGCAGTTGTGTGGTTTTTGCCGAACCTCTGCGGCTGGAAAACGGCGAAGGACGGAAGCTGGATTTAGGGCTGGTCGGAAAAGTTACCGACATCAATGCCGAGTTGCTGACAACCCTTTGCAACAGCGGCGTGATTCCGGTTATCGCTCCGGTCGCACGCGCTAAAACCGGCGGCAAGCTCAATGTTAATGCCGACAGCGTTGCCGGCCATGTCGCCGCAGCGGTTCGGGCGGAAAAATTAGTCGTCCTCAGTGATACGCACGGCATTCGCAAAGATGTTAATAATCCCAAAAGCTGGATTTCCAGTGTGAATGAAATGGAAATTGAAAAAATGATTGCTGACAAAATTATTTCCTCCGGTATGATGCCCAAGGTCGAATCCTGCATTACCGCGTTAAACGGCGGTGTCGGCAAATCCCATATTATCGACGGACGGATTCCGCACTCGCTGCTGCTGGAGATTTATACGGACAAGGGAATCGGAACACAAATCGTTAAATAACATTGGGTCGATAGCCCATCACATTAAAATAGGTTAAAATACCATGAATACGCAAGACATACTGTCACTGTTTGAAAAATACGTAATCGCCAACTACGGCCGATTGCCAAAAGTCATTGTTAAAGGGCAAAACAATACCCTCTGGGATATGGAAAACAACGAGATTCTTGACATGTTCCCTGGCTGGGCGGTCAGTGGCATCGGCCATTGCCACCCCAAAGTCGTTGAAGCCATCCGCAAACAAGCCGGTGAACTGCTGCATATTGACAATACCTTTTACACCATTCAGCAGGGACAACTGGCGAAGATGCTGTCCGAACGGGCCTTTGGGGGTCAGTGCTTTTTCTGCAACAGCGGCGCCGAAGCCAACGAAGCAGCCCTGAAACTGGCACGCAAGCACACCCCGCGGGAAAAATATAAATTCATCACCGCAGAAAAAAGTTTCCACGGCCGAACATTCGCAACAATAACCGCATCGGGGCAGCCCAAGTACCATAACGGTTTTCTGCCCCTGCCGGCAGGATTTGTGTATGTACCGTACAACGACATCGACGCACTGCATGAAGCGTTCGATGAGGAAGTCTGCGGGGTGATGGTCGAACCGATACAAGGTGAAGGTGGCATCCACGAAGCAACACCGGAATACTTGCAGACGATTCGGGATTTGTGCGATGAACATGGCGCCCTGATGATTCTGGACGAAGTACAGACCGGCATGGGACGAACCGGGCGATGGTTCGGCTATCAGCACTATGAAGTCGTGCCGGATATGATTACGATGGCTAAAGCACTTGGCGGCGGTGTTGCAATCGGCGCCATGATGGCTCGGCCGGAAATTGCAAAGTCACTCGTCCCCGGAACACACGCCTCAACCTTCGGCGGAAATTCGTTGGCCTGTGCTGCAGGCATTGCCGTTATCGAAGCGATTGAGGAAGACAATCTGCTGGATAATGCCAACAAAATGGGCCAATATACACGCAAAAAATTAGAACAACTCAAGGAAAAATATCCGATTATCGACCATATCCGAGGCAAGGGATTGATGCTCGGTATTCAGTTAACCATGCCGGGAGGTTCCATTGTCAGCCGATGCCTCGAAAAAGGTCTGCGGATTAACTGTACACAGGACACCGTACTGCGGTTTATGCCGTCAATGACAGTCTCGAAAGATGAAATCGACCGGGCCATCACCATTCTGGACGAAGTGCTCGGGGAAGGAGAACAGGAATGAAAAGTTTTCTGTCGATTCTCGATTGCACAAGTGAAGAACTGAACGAATTGCTTGCCCTCAGTGCCAATCTGAAAGCCCTTTACAAAAACGCTAAGCGGGACGTGTGCCTGACCGGCAAGGTGCTGGTCATGTTGTTTGAAAAAGCCAGCCTGCGAACACGGGTCAGCTTTCAGGTCGCAATGAACGACCTTGGCGGTACCGCAATTTATCTCAAACCTGAAGACATCGGTATCATCGGCCAGCGGGAACCGGCCAAAGATATGGCCCGGGTCTTTGCCCGGTACGTAGACGGCATCATGGCGCGAACCTTCTCGCATGAAACAATTGTTGAGTTGGATCGCTGGGCCAATGTACCAGTCGTTAATGCGCTAAGCGACTGGTCGCATCCCTGTCAAGCCATGGCGGACCTGTTGACCATTCAGGAACATTGCAGTCAATTAAATGGATTGAAACTGGCCTACATCGGCGACGGCAACAATGTGGCCCGGTCGCTGGCGTTTGCCTGCGCCAAATTCGGGATGCAATTTGTTTGTGCTTCACCAAAAAATTATGAATTGGACAGCAAATCGCTGAATACCGCCAACTCGATTCTCTCCGGCTGTGCTTTACAAACCAACGATCCGGTCCAGGCAGTGAAGGATGCACAGGTTGTTTATACTGATACTTGGGTCAGCATGGGGCAGGAGGCAGAGAAAGAACGACGCATCAAAGACTTCCAGGGATTCGCCGTCGATGAATCGCTGCTGGCAAACGCATCGAAGAATACGAAAATCATGCACTGTCTGCCTGCCTATCGAGGGTACGAAATCTCCAACGGAGTGATGGAGTCGGAAAACTCCATTGTTTTCGACCAAGCAGAAAATCGGCTGCATTTCCAGCGGGCCCTGCTCAAATACCTGATGGGATAAAGTTTGGTCTTTCCAAAGTAAGAAATTTTGAATATAATACTTCTATATTCAAATATTGGAGGTTTTACGGATAAACGATGGAAACGACACACAACATTATTTTGGGCGATTCACGATGTATGGATGACGTTGCTGATGAATCCGTCCATTTAGCGATAACATCACCCCCTTACTGGCAACTCAAGGATTATGGTCACTCAAAACAAATCGGATTTGATGATAGTTATGAAGAATATATTAATAATCTTAATCTCGTCTGGAACGAATGCCATCGTGTACTGCACAAAGGTTGTCGACTTTGCGTAAACATCGGCGATCAATTCGCACGTTCTGTGTATTATGGCCGATATAAAGTCATTCCTATCCGAACGGAAATTATAAAATTCTGCGAAACGATTGGCTTTGATTATATGGGGGCTGTTATCTGGCAAAAGGTGACCACCTGTAATACTACCGGTGGTGCAACAATTATGGGGTCTTTCCCTAACCCGCGAAACGGTATTTTAAAAATTGACTATGAATTTATCCTCATTTTCAAAAAGTATGGTACTGCTCCAAAAGTCAGCAAGAGCATCAAAGAAAATTCAAAAATGACCACTGAGGAATGGAATCAATTTTTTACCGGTCATTGGAATTTCAGCGGAGAAAAACAGGACAAGCACATCGCCATGTTTCCCGAAGAACTACCGAAAAGACTAATTAAGATGTTCAGCTTTGTCGGCGATACTGTACTGGACCCTTTCTTAGGGAGTGGTACAACTTCCCTTGCAGCCAAAAATCTTGATAGAAATTCGGTTGGCTATGAAATCAATCAAGACTTTCAACCCACTATCAGCGAAAAATTGGGGTTAAAGCAAAAAGGGATTTTTGACGATTTTCAGATTTTCTTTGAAAAACAAAAGAAAATTTCTCCGCAAATAATAAATAAATCTCTATCAAAACTGCCTTACGTGTTCAAGGACACGGTACAATTTAATAAAAAGATCGACCCCAAAAAACTCCAGTTCGGTTCAAAAATCGACAATAACCACAAAAAAAGAGACGATTTCCATAAAATAGCACAAATCCTTTCATCTAATACCGTCATTCTCGACAACGGATTAAAAATTAAGTTGCTGGGTGTAGAAGAAGACCCAAAAAATAAAAATGCCGCTATCGATTTTCTTGATAAGAAAACAAAAGGTCAAAAAGTATTTATGAAGTTCGATACACAAAAATATGACGCCAATAACACCCTGTTGTGTTACCTTTACCTGCAGAATAAGACCTTTCTGAATTCCCATTTAATCAAAAACGGCTATGCAAAAGTAGACCGAAATCAGGACTACAAATACAAAACAAAATTCATAAAGGAATGGAGCTCAAATTAATGGCCAAAGAATGGATTCTAAATGGTGCTAATATGCGATGGGGGCTTACTCGGAAAAACAAAGTTGGCGCCGTTGCCGAATTAATCCGGAAATGTTCCCCAAAAAATGTGGGAGAATGGGAAGCTTACTATTTTGAAAATGTCCACTCCAGAAATGACTTAGAACAACTGGGGCGCACCCTTTTCATTAAAATTACAGAAATTTGTCAGGCTGAAATTAAAAGTATCTGTGAACAGGATTGTATTGATTTCATTGTTAATCTTGTCATCAATAGGACTTTCGACAGTTACCAATCTGAAATTCAAACTATCTATGGCCAATTAGAAGATGCTTTACAGATTGAGGTAAAGCCTGCACCCGATGAATGGGATCGAGGTTATAATGTTGATTTTTATATTGAAATAAACAACAGCTATATCGGCCTTCAAATCAAACCCGCAGGACATGCTTATATCACACAAATCATTAATGAACTTGAATTTCAGAAAAAAACGCATCAGAAATTCACGGCTAAATATGGTGGGGCTGTTTTTTACATCATTTCGATAACAGAAGGGAAAAAGAAATCCATCCATAATCCCGAAGTTATTAAAGAAATCGGGAAAGAAATTAATCGATTGCGTTCTTTATAGAAATTATTTAGCATGAATAATAGGATACTCGTCGCAACCACGAATCCCGGCAAGCTCAAGGAATTAAGCGAGCTATTGGGCGACGTCGGCACAGACATTCAGTGGCTATGTCTAAGAGAATTTCCCGGTGTTAGTGAAATTGTCGAGGATGGTAGCACCTTTGCCCGCAATGCCCAAAAAAAAGCCCTCGGGTATGCCAAAGCAACCGGCCTGTGGACACTGGCCGACGACTCCGGTTTGGTGATTGATGCACTGGACGGCCAGCCCGGCGTACTCAGCGCCCGATTCGCCGCCAATGAGTGCCAAAGCGCTGACCGTAAAACACTGGACATCGCCAATTACCAAAAGCTTCTGCGTCTTTTAAAGGATGTCCCCCCGTCGCAGCGAACCGCTCGATTTGTATGCCACCTGTGCCTGGCCGATGAAAAAGAAATCCTGCTGGAAGCAACCGGAACCGTTGAGGGCATGATTAATCATGGGCCGGTCGGAGAAAACGGCTTCGGCTATGACCCGATTTTTTATATTCCTTCGGTCAAAAAAACCGCCGCACAATTGGAAAATCACGAAAAAAACCAAATCTCCCACCGCGGCAACGCCATCCGAAAACTAAAACCCATGTTGCAAAATCTGCTGAATGCGTAAAAATTTCTGATTCCTCTTTTAATTTCGTTGTCGCCAAATTGGCTTTGTTTGGGTTTGTTTTTTGGTGGAATAGTTCGGAGTTCGTTGTTCTTAGTTCATAGAATAAAAGAGGTTAGCGTGATTTGGGGTGTTTTAAAAATGGGTTTGTTTGTCATAAAAACATTGTTCCAAAATGCCAAGCCCCTCCTAATTGACACTTTAGGCGTAATATTCGGATGGTTATCGTGTCACTTGCGCTCCACGCTTTTGTTGGCTTCTTCACTTAGTTTTCAATGAACACTTCAATTTTTCTGTCTTCGTCGAGTCTTCCGCCTTCGCTTCCAGCTACGTCGGGACAAGCCGACGCGACAAGAGGTATTATAGCATGTGTTAGATAAATGTCAAACTTTTTTTTGCCACAGAGGCCCACCGAGTTTTTTTAGCCACTAATTAACACAAATTGTCGCTAATTTTTTTATCCACAGATTGCACTGATTTCATTGATTTTTTTATTGTTCAGAGTGGCAGCTATCGGGTATAATTCCGTTTCAAGGATATCAGGGCACGACTGTACAGGAATAAGGAGAAAAACGATGGAGCCTATTCGACCGGAAGGTACGTTTACGCTGGAAGCACTACGCCGCTGGGAGAAAATACCCAAAGAGGCACAAAGGAAGATTCTCGACAATGTTTTCTGCGGCGAATGTCTTGATGTGGTAACAATCCGTCTCGAAATGGCAAAAATGGACGGCAAAAATCTGATTTTGCAGGGGAAATGCCAATACTGCCGCCATGATGTCTGCCGTTTGGTTGAACCGGAAGACGAATGAATACAAACTCCCGCTGCTTCTTTGATATTGATTGGCCTTCCGTCTTCGCTAACGCTACGCCGTGACAAGTTGGCGGAGTGGCCGGAATCTATTTCCACTCCATTAGTCATTATCCATTTTAAAAAGGATACTGGCCCTTTTAGTTCTCCAAATTTTTTATGTCCACAGATTGCATCGATTTTATTGATTTTTTTGTCGCCGAATACATAACCAAAAACGGCCCCTGACCCTTTTATTCCTTTTCAGGACAAGCTTTCAGGCCGAAACAAATCGAAACCCAATTTTATCTATTCGGCGGCTTCATCCTGATTGTATGAGTCTTTAGGCTCGTATGCCTCACATATAAATTCATCACTGTCCTGTTGATCCATTCTGTTCAGATCACAGAGGATTTCTTCGTTTCGGAGTCCGTCTTTTTTACATGAGACGCACAGGGCCGGCTTGGCAATCAGGCCAGGATTAACTTCTGTCCCATCGTCATCATAGAATCGGGGGTAGTTTTCTTCCATCATTTTTCCTCAAAGTCACATTTACACAATACAATTATCCTTCGTCATTCATCCACCAACAATTGTCAATTTATATCCCATCCACCTCATTCATTCGGTGGCAATACTCGTCGGACTGTTCTGTTTGGCTGTAATTATTTTCAAAATATCATCTTCATCGATTTTAACTAATCTTTCGATTATCTGGAGGAGATTTTCTACTAAGTTATAGGATTCTTGATAGAGTTTTTGTATATCGCTATTTTTTATTTTAGTATAACTTTTCTTATGTTTTTTGCTGTGTGGTAGTCCGGCACAAAAACTAATACCAAAAACTTCATTGTCAGTACTGCGTGACCAGCAGAAATGATTTGATCTGGACTTTCACTTTTGAAAATTGAAGAGCCTGTCGATGACGCATTCGATACAACTGCCTGTCGGCTTCCTGTCTTGGTGTCGGTATCGTCACCGGCCGGAGCAAACCTTTGGCTGCATATTGAGCCAGTTTTATACTGTCAAGTTTGTCGGTTTTATCATCAGCCCCAGCCGGACGTGGGATTCTTGATGTCGCAACAACTGACGCAGGCAGATTGTTCTTAATAAGATCACGAGCCAAACCGTAACCAGTAGGACCGGTTTCATAGACAATATGCTTAATCGAACAAGCCAACGGCCCAAGCTTCTTATTCAATTGTTTTGGTTCTGCACACATTCGAAAATCAACCGCCGGTGTGTCATTCAAGAATAAAGCCACATGATACGACTTCTTATGAACATCAACACCGACAAAAACCTCGTCATCACTTGTTAAATTTACATTCTTAAAAAATCTGTCAACTTTTGCTAACTTACTCATGGGTCATCCTTTCGATAATGATATTAAAATTCGATTCAATATCATTATATCGACCTTGATCTTCTTCGTGTTCCGTCATAGGTGTGTCGGCGGTTCAGGGGTACACTTTTCGACCGCCCGCCAGATGGGATAATTTTGCTCCGCCGTTTATACGCTATTGGACCTGTGCGGAACATGTATCGTCAGCCTGTGTTGGCACAGGCCAGACTTTGAATACATGTTTTCCGCTCTTGGTAAGTTCAAATGGGCCAGGATAGGGATTGGCTGTGTTTCGTTTTTTGCCAAAGTAATCCGTATCTATCGTCAATGGCGAGTTATCTGGATTGGTAAATGCTTGATCGGTGATTTTGGATTTACCCAGAAGTTCCGTGGTTACCAGTTGGTTGTTCATGTTTTCAAGACCCTTTGGCCAGATCGCCTGGAGATACAAGCTCCCCTTCTTATCCTGAATCTCGATGTTTGGGGAAAGCGAGGATTTGAAGAAATCTTTCGCAGCCAGGGAATATGTTGGTTCGGCCTTGTCCAGATATGCGTTGCCGCCTACGAACATCGGGAACTTGCCATTTTCCTTATATTCGCTCAATCCGTTCAATACCATAATATTGTTGTAATATCGCTCATCGCCGCCAGGAAAACTACTGAGCGCAACCCGTTTCGTGGTATGGGGTTCATAATACGGTGTATTGCGCCATCCTTTCGCTCTGTACCGGATCCTTCCGACAATCAAATTATGGACGTAGGCCCCGCCCTGGGATTCACTCAAAATAGATGTCCTCGAAAGTAGTAGGTTATTGTCCAAAAGGTATGGGCCGTGATTGACCTCCAGGAAAACATCCATAGAGCTGTTGTCATGCAGCACATTGCGGGTGACGCGAGTCCCCTGATGCATCGCGTCCAGCCAGATGCCGCGATCTGTGTGGTGGATGCGGTTATTGGCGATCAGCGTGTCGATGGCAGCGTGTAGTTTAATGCCCGCGGTTTCGGCACCGACAAACTGCCGCTTCCGCTGAGTATTGTAGATGTGGTTTCCGATGATCTTACTGAAGGCTCCGCCCATAGTTCCGCATATTCCAGCGGCTTCGCAGTCCGAGATGGTGTTGTTCCGGACGATGTGGTGGCCGATGGTTTCCTTCAACCATCCAGCTCCCTCATGCGCACGGTCATCGACATCATCATAATGCTCCTTGCCTCTTTGCTTGTCTCTGCCCAAGGTCAGGCCGACGCATTTGGAATTGCGGATGACATTGTTTTCGATGATCCATCCCTTGCTCCAATGCGTGCCGATCAATCCAGGTTGTTCCATTGTGGGAGGGGCCCATTGCGTCGCGGCCTGATTCAATTCGAATCCACGCACGGTGATATAGTTGCGTCCGGGCGTGTCGGGATAAAAGCAGGCTTTCCGCATAGTGATTTCAACGAGTTCCTCATTGGGGTTGTACTCATGAAAGTTGGCCCAGATATGCGTGTTTTTGTCGTCAGTTTCGCAATACCAAGTGTAGGTCGAGGCCTCTTTGTCAAAGGCGTCCGGGTACGGCTGAGGTTCCAGCACCTCCTTCAGCGTTGCCTTTTCAAACAACGATTTGTCGTTGAGATACACCTCACCCATATGATGCGAACGCCCCTTACCATTGAACCAGTCGCCAGCACCACCACTTCCGATGAGCTCCTTGTATGGATTGAATGAGCCGAAAAAAGTGTTCGGGAGCGTCATCTTCCATACGTTTATTTCGTTCTCGACTCGCTTCCATTCCTTAATCACCTCCGACCCCTTGATGACCACTTTTTCGCCCTTGACCGCCTGATAGACGATACGCCGCGAATCGGATTCGCCTCCCCGAGGTGGATTGACGCGTTCACGATACACACCCTCATGAACGGTGATCACGTCGCCGGGCTGTGCACGATCAGCAGCGGCGGTGATGGTCAGAAATGGTTTTTTCAGCGAGCCGTCATTCTTGTCGCTTCCATTCATAGCGACATGATATTCCGCCGCAAACGCTGATTGGGCAATCAGAATTGCCAGTGTGATAAACGATGAAGTTTTCATTTTGTACTCTCCTTTTTAGCCTTGTAACCGTTTAGGCCATTAGCCAGCATTTCTCACAATTTCGTTGAAACAAACTTCCTGTTCTGATATAGTTTTCTTGTAACCGTTCACGGATATTTCCTATAGTATCGGGCCACACTGCGATCGTCAAGCATCCGTCGGACACCTTGGGGTACATATTCATCTCCTTGAAAAATAAGCAGTTACGATTCCACTGCCGAAACTGGTATCTTACGCCAAAAGTCGCATACTTGCCTTACTGCATCGATAAACAGCAACAGGAGGGCTGTATGAGATGTAAGATGAGCAACTTTACACTACTGAAAACCCCCTTTAGAAATATCCTCAATAGGGAGCTAAAAACAAGGATAAGGATTATAACCGCTAAGCACGTAATCCGAGGGTCAAACCTTAAAAAGTCCACTGGTTAAACCAGTGGTTTACCTATCTTTTAATTAAAACGCAAAATGTAAAAATACAGTCAAAATAAGGCTTCCCACCCCGTTCTGCTGAAAACACTCTCAATTGAAAAAAAACGTCATTCCAGGTCCCGATTTATCGGGAAGGAATCTGTTTTTATGGAATTTTCTTGTTTAAATAGATGCTTCGGTTCGGCCTTCGGCCTCTCTCAGGATGACATTTTCCTTGTTCGCAATATCTTTTTTCTACAAAGCAAGGCAGATACCTCTTTAGTTTCCGGAAGCCTTAAAACCTCCAAAACAGCGTCGGTTTTTAAATTTCCTTGACATATAATAGGATAGTTTGTTATGTATCGTCTATCCCGACGCGAAAATCGGTAAAAACAGAGTCATTTTCGCTCTTAATTGGATTCGTTTATCTTTATTTTGGTATGGTACTTATGGCAAAAGCAACAAATATCAAATCGCTGGTAATCGTCGAATCGCCCGCAAAAGCAAAAACCATCAATAAATATCTCGGCAGCAACTTCGAGGTTTCCGCTTCGATGGGGCATGTCCGCGATTTGCCCTCCAAGGGGATGAATGTCGACATCGAAAACAACTTCGAGCCGACTTATGAGATCTCGCCGGGTCGGAAGAAAACGGTCAACACGCTTAAGTCCATCGCCAAAAAATGCAGCAATGTCTATCTGGCAACGGACCTTGACCGTGAGGGAGAAGCCATCGCCTGGCATTTGAAAGAATGTCTGGGTCTTAAGGATGAAGGCACCTATCGTGTCGTCTTTAACGCCATTACCAAAGACGCTATCCAGAAAGCTTTCGCAAACCCCGGCAAACTCGATATGGACCGCGTCATGGCTCAGCAGGCCCGCCGGATTCTGGACCGCATCGTGGGCTACCAAATCAGCCCGATCCTGTGGAAAAAGGTTGCCCGCGGCTTGAGTGCCGGACGTGTACAGTCTGTAGCGGTCAAAATCATTGTCGCACGTGAACGCGAAATTCGTGTCTTTGACCCGCAGGAATATTGGCTGATGCCCGCGGTCTTTACCAATGACTTAAAAACCAATTTAACAGATTCATGGCAGACATTCCTGAATTCGGCCAAAGATGATAAAGAACACACGATCGCTGAACAGAACAAATGGCTGGCAAAACATTATGCTTTCAAAGCGGACCTGGTGACGGTCAACGGCAAGAAATTTCATACCGATAACGAATCCGAGGCGAAAAAGCTCCTGACCTCATTACAGGGAGCGGATTATAAAATTTCAGATATTGTAACCCGTCGGGTTCAATCCAGACCCGCCCCGCCGTTTATTACCTCGACACTGCAGCAGGCCGCGGCCAATCGGCTTGGCTTTGCCGCCAAACGAACGATGAGGGTTGCCCAGCAGCTTTACGAAGGCATTGACCTGGGTTCGATGGGGGCTTTGGGACTGATTACCTACATGCGTACGGACAGCACGCACTTGTCCGGCGAAGCGCTGACGTCGGTGCGGCATTATATCGAAACGCAGATCGGCAAAGATTATCTGCCGGAAAAACCAAATTTCTATGCCTCTAAAAAAGGAGCACAGGAAGCTCACGAGGCCATTCGTCCAACGGACCCGGACCTGACACCGGATGAACTCAAATCATTCCTGACGGACGAACAATATAAATTATACAACCTGGTCTGGCGGCGATTTGTTGCCTGCCAGATGGCAGCGGCACAATGGGACACGACACGTGTCGAAATCTCCGGAAACAATAACGATTTTACCTGTCAATACCGGGCCAACGGGCGGGTATTGGTTTTCGACGGTTTTACCAAAATCTGGTTCACCTCCAGCGAAGATCCGCAGTTGCCCTCCGTTAAAACAGGCGATGTGCTTGTAGCCGTTTCCATCGACGCCTGTCAGCATTTCACCAAGCCGCCAGCACGTTACACGGAAGCGTCGCTGGTCAAAGAACTGGAAAAAGAAGGCATCGGGCGGCCCAGTACCTATGCCTCGATTATCTCGACGATCCAGGATCGCAAGTACGTGGAAAAAATCGACCGGGCTTTTCATGCAACTGATCTAGGAGAAGTTGTAACCGATAAACTCGAAGAATGTTTCCCGCGTGTGATGGATATCGCCTTTACTCGACACATGGAAGAACAGCTTGATAAAATCGAGGAGCAGCATTTGAACTGGGTGGATGTTCTGAACGAATTTTACGGCCCGTTCAAAGAAAACCTTGAAAAAGCTGAGGTCATGAAACACGCCAAAGCCGAAACGCAACCCAGCGACTACACCTGCCCGGAATGCAAGGCTCCGATGGTCTACCGGTTCGGTAAAAACGGCCGTTTTCTGAGCTGTTCAAAATATCCCGATTGTAAATTTGCCAGTCCGTGCGACAAAGAAGGCAAGATGATTGAAGAAACCGTCAGTCAGCACAAATGTCCGAACTGTTCGAAGCCACTGGTCGAAAAGATGGGACGTTTCGGGCCGTTCCTGGGCTGTTCAGATTATCCGAACTGCAAAACAATCCTGAAAATGGATAAGGAAGGCAATCCTCTGCCACCGGCAGCGCCGCCGGAACCAACGGGTGTTCGTTGTTATAAATGCAAAGAGGGTGAACTGGTTATCCGACAAAGCAAACGTGGACCCTTTATGGGATGCAATAAGTTCCCGCGATGTCGGACGATTGTCAGCATTAAAAAACTGGACGAACTCAAAGCGCTTCAGGCCGCCGGGAAGTGGCCGCCTGCTGATATTGACGAGGCGAAAAAAATCGTCTCCGTCGCTAATGAACGGCCCGAGAAAAAAAAAGTAAGAAAGAAAGCGGCGAAAAAAAGTGAGTAAACGTCATGGCAAAAAAAATGGAACTCAAATCCGAACCGTTTGAAACCGTTGAACCAATTGGCAAACGTGTCCTGATTCGTAAAGATGAAGATAAAAAACAAACCAAGGGCGGCATTCAACTTCCCGATAATATTGAAATTCCTACCATAACTGGGCGAATCGTCTCCGTTTCAGCGGAAGTCGAAATGTCCAGCGAGTTCCCGCTCAAACAATATGATAAAGTTCTGTTCAACCCTAAAGGAGCCATTCCGGTGGACTTCGAAGGGGATAATCGCCTGTTTGTGGTGGCGGTGGAAAATGTTGTGGCGGTTTTTCGTAAACAGTAAGTGGGTTTGTTAGGGTTTTAAAAAAGAATACGGCCGAGCACACCCGCCGCCCGGCCATACCCCATCAACACCTCCTCCGTGCCAATCTCCGATCATTGCCTTGGACGCGAAAGTCTTTGTATTTTATCAGTGCAGGTTTCGGCCAAAGAGGAGGTTTTTATTTCTTTCTATTTTCTTCTAAAAAACGCGATAGATCCAAACGCCAGCAGCAAAATCGTGGATGGTTCCGGAACTTCAGTTCCGTCTTCGTTCGGCACAGGAATATCGTCGTTGTCGTTATCTGGAACGGGAATATCATCATCGGGGGTTTCGTCGGAGTCAGGGTAATCGATATTATTGATGACATCACCCGGATTATAATAACTATAACCGCCGGGATTTACCCCCGCAGGAGATTGCATCGGAGTGCCTATCAAACGTCCGCCGCCGCCGCCGCCAGCATAGGCCCCTTTAATCAGACTCACACCGGGAAGTTCTTCTTCATACTCTTGTCGCGTAAAAACCGCAACCACCATTTTCGGCGAATTAAGTTGGATGGTTGTATCTGGTGTTCCCGTTGCGGAAACATCGCCCAGCCAGTAAAGAAAACGATAGCCTTGTTTAGGAATCGCTGACAAAGATACGGTTTGACCGATTTGGATTTTGTGAACCCCGGCCCCCGGCGATACGGAACCGGCTCCGACCGGACTTTGCTGGATCAGCAAAGTATAGCCGTCTATCGTTTCCGCAGCGTCTGCTGCAGGGATAAGAGCTGAGATAACCAAACCAAAAATCAAACTGCTCAGTATTGTTTTATTCATTTGATTTCGCATTTGTCCTTCCCCCCGGAAGGTGTTATTGTTTAAAGTCATTGACTCTCTTACTTACTTTTTGTGTCTTAAGGACACGATCGCCCCACTCACAAGCAAAATCAGTGTTGCCGGTTCCGGAATATTACTACTGCCGTTATCATTCGGAATGGGAATATCATCATCGTAAGCAGCCTGCAGTTGGATGCCCCCTGCAACCCAGTCAAAATCACTGTAGATGAACAAAAACCATGACTTTTCGCCCTGGATTAAAATTGCATCATTAAACTCCCAGATACCTTTTGTTTGTTCGGCATTAAATCCATAATTGCTCGGCTCAATGCCAGTCGTCGCAGAAGAGTCTTCCATCGCATCAATAGCATCCGATTCAACCGCGGTCGGGTCGATTCCTGTGATGGCAAAATAGGTCATTGCCGCATCGCTTTCCTGGTAATTGAAAACCTGATATGCGTAAACATACTCAGTATCCCCCTCATAGCCGGTTGCTTCAATCTGATCATCCGCTTCGGTCCCTGTATAAACAGCAAACTCCACATGCCCGCTGAGAATAACACCGCCGCCCACGTCTTCACTGAAACTATAACGTCCCTGGTAATAGCTGCTTGTCGGAAGATTGGTCGGGGCAAGGCCGGCCTGAACAGTTGAGGCCGCCAATACTGTCGCGATTATAGAGAACAAAAAGTTTTTCATCATAGCCTCCCTTTATTTTTAAGACTCGTTATGTTTTCTTCTTCTGATTGCAAAAACCACACCCGAAGCCAGCAACACCAGCGTCATCGGTTCGGGAATGGGGGTATAAACTGTACCGCATAAAGAAATATCGTTGATAGCTGGATCAAAACCGGAAAGCATACCCGCAGATTCTATCGGTCCGGTGTCGCTGTCAAAATAGACGATCCAAGAGGTCTTGCCCGAAGTAACAGCTGTTGTGGCAAACATCCCCACAGCATAAGCAACACCATCTACTTCAAAAAGGCTCCCAAAGACGGAGCTGTCTCCCGAGTACCCACCTGCAATACTCGACGTCCATACGTTCAAATCGGAAGAGGGGATTTCCGGAATTTCGAATTGCAAGTAATTGATTCTGTAGTCAGCACTGACATCCAGGATTTGATAGTAGTATGTGTACGTATCAATGTCGTCATAGATGACCCAACTGTGAACGGATGCAAACGGACCCTCCCCTTCGCAAGTGTAACCAAAGTTATAATCTGCTACTGTTGTGGTTCCGAATGCAGTTGACGGCAAAGACAGCGCCACAGCCATCACCATCATCCAAAACATAAACTTCATCATCACAACTCCTTATGTTAGTCTCTTTTTCTTCTTCTCAAAACACAACCGGCTCCCAACGCCAGCAGTGCCATTGTCGCCGGTTCCGGAACACAAATGGTATCGACACAGATCTGATCGATCGCCGCCGGTGCAGTGGCCCCCTTCAACCCGATCGCTATGAGTTCTTTACGCGGGTTCGGCTCAATACGCCACTGTTGGGTAAAGTGAGTCCAGACGTCGCCATATTCGATGTCCAGGGTGCCTTCTACAGGATCGAAGAAATTCATGGTTTCAGGATCCATCATCCAGAACGTCGCCAGTTCTCCCATATAGGTCATTTCAATAGTCAACAGCTTATAGGTGTCGGGGCCGTTGTCCGGGCTATTGGGGATATCCAGAATAATCATAAAATCGTTTCCCCACCATCCGCCGTAATTATCAGTCCACTCTACACCGGTACCGGACAAGTCATTAATGTTAGCAACGGGATCGCCGTAGGGATTATTGCCTTCCCCGATAATGCCATACCGAGTAGCGTTATTAAAATCCCAGCATTGATATGTCGTCCCTGTGTCGATTATTATCGCACCTGCCGGCGCAGCGACCAGAAACACTGCAAATACAAACAATCCAAACTTCTTCATCATACTCTCCTTTACAATTACAAACGATCAGTATGTACGTATCACCTGTCTTGAAAGTAAAAGGGAGTTCAGCATTTTGAAATGATTGCCCTCACCAGGTGCTGAACGGCTTTTACATTTAATTTCAGAAAGAATTATTCACAACTTCAAAGAGCTTCCCAAAAGCCGCAGCTTTCAGGTCCCTCTCCTCCACGATGTTTCACGCTCCTGCGCAAACACATCGCTTTTCATTCTTTCCTCGTCTTGTAAAAGTCTTTCCAACACCTCCCCAGTGTCCGAAATAAAGTTTTTTGATGGCTTTTGGCCCGGTCAAAAAAACTTCCTGTTTTCAAGATTCTTTTCACTCACCTGTTACGCTCGAACCTCACTCCTCACAGAAAGTCTTTCCACACCTCTCCAAAATCAATAATAAAAATGAAAACAGGGATAAAACCTGTAATATGTAAAACTCAGAAAATATATAATTACAAAAGTTTTCTTTTCTTCCCTACTCCCCCGAGTATTTGATGCTGAAGGTATTAAACCAAAATGAGACTGAAATGTCAAGCGAAAAATTTCTTAATTTTTAAATTCCTGCGAATTTACGAAATGAACAACCCTGTGTTTTTCTTGTATCTTTATACCTGACAATCACTTAGGAGAACGCCGACGGCCGGGAACAGATTTCCCCTGAACGTAACGTCCGATATTGCGAACCGCCTGCCGGAGACGATGTTCATTTTCGACCAGTGCGATCCGCATATAATGCTCCCCGTTTTCGCCAAATGCCCGCCCCGGCGAAATCACCACATTGGCGTTCTCCAAAAGGTCCATCGCAAAATCAATGCTTCCCTTGCCTTGTGAATGCTCTTCGGGCACGCGTGCCCAGACAAACATCGATGCCCGCGGAACCTCTACCTCCCAACCGATACGCTTGAGCCCATCGCACACCACATCCCGGCGGCGTTCGTATTTAGCATTTTGCTCTTTGATGGCATCTTCGCAATGACGCATCGCGATAATACTGGCAATTTGAATCGGTTGAAAAATCCCGTAATCATAATAGCCTTTGACCGTTGCCAATGCTTCAATCATCTCTTTATTGCCCGCAGCAAACCCGATACGAAAACCCGCCATGCCGTATGGTTTGCTCATGGTGGTAAATTCCACGCCCACATCTTTGGCGCCTTTGGCTGATAAAAAACTCGGCGAATGATAATCACCAAAATTGGTTTCACCATAGGCAAAATCCTGAATGACGGCAATATTAAACCGTTTTGCCAAGTCCACAACCGTTTCAAAAAATCCCGGGTCCACGGTCATGGCTGTAGGATTATGCGGATAATTCAAAATCAGCAGTTTCGGCTTGGGGAATAAATGTTCACATACATACGCAATGGTATCCAGAAATTTCTGGTCATTGCCAAGCGGCACCGTAATCACATTGCCGCCGGCTAACACCACACCGTAGATATGAATCGGAAACGCCGGGTCTGGCACAACCGCCATATCGCCGGGTCCAAGCATCGCCAGGCACATGTGGCTGAAGCCTTCTTTGGAACCAATACACGCTAAAACCTCAGAATCCGGGTCCAGTGAGACTCCCCATTTACGTTCATATTTCAGCGCCATTTCCCGGCGGAGGTTATAAATGCCTTTGGAAACACTGTAACGGTGATTGCGAGGGTCACGAGCAGCCTCACACATCTTCTCGATGACCAAATCCGGAGCACCGTCCATGGGATTGCCCATGCCCAGGTCGATAATATCGATGTCCTGACGCCGTTTTTCCAGTTTCAGCACATTGAGCCGTCCAAACAAGTACGGCGGCAAACGTTTCATCCGCGAAGCGGTTTCAATGACAAATTCTTCCATAGTTCGATTATCCCTTAAATTACAAAATTCGACTGTATTATCCCAAATCCACCAAAAAAAGCAAAAATAAAACGAAAAATAGCATTTCTTCTGAATTTTTGGAGGCCATAAACTAAAAAATATTCTTTTTATTTTAGAAAATTTCAAAAAAAGACCTTGCATCACTTGGTACCTTGCTATACAATATAGCAACTGAAAGGCAATCATATGGCGGATATTTTCGATAACTGGACAATTCAGGCCCGTAAAGGAATTCTTGAGCTAACGGTTCTAACGGCTTTGGTAGATAAAGATCGATATGCCTATGAACTCGTCAAATCCATCACACAAATTCCGGGACTGGGAATTTCAGAAGGAACGATTTACCCCCTGTTGTCACGGTTAAGGGTCCAGGAACTCGTCGTAACACGTTTGGAGGAGTCCTCAGAAGGACCTGCCCGAAAATACTACAGTTTAACAAAAGAAGGCAAAGAAACTCTCCGGATGATGGAAGCTTATCTTGATTCAATCCTTAAGGGTGTTCATACATTACGCAGCAGAAAGGAAGAAATATGAATCAGTGGACCAAAGGCGCTGAAGAACTCTGGCAGCAGTTTTGTGATAATGCTCGAAAACAACTCAACCAGGGCGATCTTGATCCCGATGAAGTCTTGGACGATATGCGGCGGCATGTAGAAACGGAGATGAACGCCAAAAATTTACAGGTGGTAACAACAGATGATTTAAGAAAAGTTTTAAATTGCATGGAACTGCCTCCGATGAATTCTGTTGACGCCTCCTCAATGAACACATCTGCTGTTAACGAAACCGAAAGCCAAAAGAAAAAACCGGCGTATCTTGCTTTACTGACTTCCTTTGGCGGTTTTTATATCATCGTATTCGGAGTGCTTTTGCCGATTGCCGCCGTAACATTCGAATTATTGACACGTATTTGTTCTTCCATATTCTTTGACCCGTTGCCAACGATTTGGCATGTCCTGCTTTTCGGCATGATTCCGGTATTCAATCTAAGCGGTTATTGGGCCGTTAAATACAATACAAAAAAAAGCGTTCGTCAATTTGGGTTTTTAAACAGTGTGGCTATTGGCATCGCGGTATTTTACGCGCTTTGGTTTTTACCAATACTGCCGTTTTCCGGAATCGCCCTCATGTTTTTGGGGATTGGTTTATGCGGACTGACTCCTTTGCTTTCTTTGATTGCCTGCCTGATGGTACGTAAACGACTGCGTCTGCTCACCCCGGAACGAAAACTCTGCAAGGTTCCTCTGATGTGGCCTGGTTTCTTTAGCGGCTTTGGTGCACTTGCTCTGTTGATTGTGCCGACCATAATGACAATCATTGGACTGAATATGGCTGTTTCCACCCAATCTGATACACAAGCCCGTGGTCTTTGGTTACTGCGAAATTTTTCCAGCAGGCAGTATCTCTTGAAATGCTGTTATGACAACCGCGGGATGGAACCCTTTGGGGTCGATATCACCGGAACGAGAGATATTACAAGCGAAAAAATGCGAGGCCTTTATTACCGTGTGACGGGAAAATCCTTTAACACACAAAGCCCCAAAATCGGTTTACTCCATCGCGGCAATGCATGGATCGATGATTGGGATTTCGAACAGGCAGGGGACATCGTAGGCGGTCAGTTACGAAATTTATCCTTGGTTAGCTCACAAATGGATGCCAACCTTCAGGCGGATGGGGCTGTGGGATATCTCGAATGGGTCATGGTTTTTCAAAATGACCACCAGTGGACTGAACGAGAAGCCCGCTGCCAGATTCAGCTTCCTCCCGGCGGAGTCGTCTCACGGTTAACATTATGGATCGACGGCCGGGAATGTGAAGCCGCCTTCGGGGGACGTGCACAAACAAAAGCAGCTTACAAATCTGTGGTGCAGCGGCAACGCGACCCGGTCCTTGTTACAACAAAAGGCCCCGATCAGATATTGATGCAATGCTTCCCCGTCCCTCCGAACAGTGGCAAAATGAAGGTCCGTATCGGTATCAGTTTCCCGCTGGTTCTGCTGAACAAGGAACAGGCTCTCCTGCAATTGCCCTACATCAATGAAAGAAACTTCCAGATACCGGAAAAAACAAAACACCAATTGTGGATTGAAGCCGACGCACCCTTATCAGCAAAACTCGACTTGATGACGGAATCCGTCGAAGATAGATTTGCTTTTCGCGGTCCCATCACGAATACGCAGTTGGAGAAGCAATTAGCAAGTATCCATTTAACGCGAAATCCGGAAGTAAATTCAGTTTGGGCCAAAAGAGACTTCGGAAATGAAGTGGTCACTGTTTTACAGCAACTGCATAATAACAAGGGCAACCCACTCATTGATAAAGCCGTATTGGTTATTGACACATCGAAATCCATGGCCTCCGATATCAGGGAAATCGAGAATGTGATCAACACATTAAAGGTTGATTATGCTATCGAGATCGTGACCGCAGATGATATCCCGAATACAATTCCATTCACTGACAAAATTGGTTTAAAAAAGCTGTTTCACAAAAATAGTTTCAACGGCGGGAAAGATAATCTGCCCGCTCTTGTGCGGGCATGGGATATCGCTTCAGAAGCAGACAATGCTGCGGTGATTTGGATCCACTCTGCGCAGCCGCACATATTTGATGAAGTGCAATCCCTGACTCAGCGTTGGAACCGAAGGCCCGATGGCCCCGGGTTAATTCACATACAGACAAGTCCGGGGCCGAACATGATTATTGAATCACTGGACGGTATTCAACAGGTCGAGACATTTGCTCGTTCTGCCAGCCTGCAGGACGACCTGAATCGACTCTTTAGTCAACTGAATGGGACACTGCCCAAATATAAATTTACCCGCGAAGAAGTCATGTCAACACCAGACTCAACAATGAAACAAGCCTCTTCTCATATTGTTCGTCTTTGGGCAAAGGAAAAAGTTGAAACTTTGCGGGCAAAACATAGCAGTACAAATGAAAATAAGGCAAAAGCTCTTGCCGTTAAACATCAGATTGTGACGCCTGTCAGTGGGGCCGTTGTACTCGAAAGCAAAAGACAATATGACCAGCATGGGCTGGAGCCGGTAGACCCTGATACGGTTCCCACGATTCCTGAACCGGCCACAATTATGCTCTTGGGAGTCGGTGGTTTTATTTTGACGCGTATGCGAAAAAAGAAGATTTGTAATTAATTTTTCACTAAAGAAATTTCCAAAAAATCTGTGTAATCTGTGGATAAGAAAACTCCACATAGCACAGATTCTGCATGTACTATCTTGCTATTTCAAAAAAAGAAGAATTTTTTTAACTCCCCTTTACTTAATAACTTAGAACTGGAAAATCGTATCTACAATACGATTTTTCGCACCTTACACGCATGTTCACCCCTATATGGAGGGACTGTCCTTCGCCGCCTCGGGCGAAGAAGGATCGGTCGTTGACAAGTAAAGATGGCAGCGCGGGCGTCTCGCCCGCATGTATTTTACCCAACCGTCATCCGGCGGCAGTGCCCTTGACGGTTTTCTATTCGACTGTCGTAGCGGGATTTGCCCGCACAGTCAACCCCGGCTGCCATTCGGCACTGTGTCTTGACAGCGTCGAGAGGACTGCCGGGTTAATCCCTCCATCAGGGACGTTCCCCCTGATTTGTAAATACGAACCATAGCGTTGCTAAGAACGGAAAACCATTCACCATTCACTATCCGTTCGACCCGCCCGAAACGCCACCCTGTACAGGTCACGCCTGACCCTTGTAACAGTTGAAAGAAAAAGACCTTGGTATGTACCGCCGGCTTCCAGCCGGCGCAAAAGCCCGAATCGCAAGCGCAGGGATGAACTCCGAACTATGAACTAAAAAATACCAAAACCAGGCGATAAATTACAGGACAGCCCATAAAGGTGTAATTATTCCGGCATCCACTCCAATCGGCCGGACGACTGCAAGACCAGTCGCAGAAAAAGAAACAGTTGAAATTTAAGATGACTTTCACGACCTAATTGAAAAGTTATCAAAACCGCCACGAAACGGTTAGGGTGCCAATGCTGTCGTCGGAGCTTTGCTGTTTGTATTCCTGTGTGAAAAAAGTCTGCGAATAGCCGATTTCGAGTTTCTTATACGTATAAACCTCGCCCACCTGAAACTGGCCAATAAAAAAGCCAACCACCGTATCCACCGGCTGATCAACTCCAGCGATATCCCATTCGGAAAAATCATGGAGCCACTGCCAATCCGGCTGAGTCAGGTAAACAAGCTTTGCCCCGTGGGTATAATGCCGGTCTGTTTTGCCGGTCGGCTTCAACAGCCGGCTGTCGTTTTCCACATACAGCGACACCGCATCGTCGGCGATAACCTGTCCGGCTAAACATACAAATAACAGAAAAACAAACAGTGTTGCAACAAAGTCTGTCCTATTCATATTCCCAAACCTCTTTATCGGTACTCTCCTACTCCCATTCAATGGTAGCCGGCGGTTTGCTGGAAACGTCGTAAACCACTCGGTTAACCCCTCGCACTTCATTGATGATCCGGCCGGCAATACGCCCTAATACTTCGTACGGCACATGTGAGAAATCCGCCGTCATAAAATCGGTCGTCTCGACACAACGCAGCGCTATTACATGCTCATAGCTGCGTTCATCACCCATCACGCCGACCGTTCCGACCGGCAGCAGAACCGCCAGCGCCTGACTAATTTGCCGATACAGCCCTGCTGCTTTGATTTCCTCAATCAAAATATCATCCGCTTGGCGCAAGACCGCCAGTTTGGCCTCCGTAATATCGCTTAGCACTCGCACCGCCAATCCCGGCCCCGGGAACGGATGCCGCCAAACCATATCCTCCGGCAGACCCAGATACTCACCCACCAGCCGAACCTCGTCTTTAAACAAATCCCGCAATGGCTCAACCAGCTCAAAGCCAAGCTGTTCGGGCAGTCCGCCGACATTATGATGCAGTTTAATATTCGCTGCCAAATTGCCGTCCTTGTTGCCGGATTCGATCACATCCGGATAGAGCGTACCCTGCGCCAGGAATTTTGCGTTTTTGATTTTACTGGCTTCAGATTTAAACGCCTCGATGAATTCGGCCCCGATAATTTTACGTTTCTGCTGGGGATCAGTTACGCCCGCTAATTTTCCCAGGAATTTATCGGCCCAATCCACAACATGCAGGTCAATATGGAAATGGCCGCCGAACTGCGATTCGACGCCCTGCCGTTCATTTTTCCGAAGCAATCCGTTATCCACCAAGATGCAGACCAACTGGTCACCAATCGCTTTATGCAGCAATGCCGCTGTCACTGCCGAATCCACCCCCCCGGAAAGCCCGCAGATAACGGTCGCATCTTTGACCTGCTGACGTATATTGGCAACGGTTTCCTCGACAAAATCGCTCATCTGCCAGTCGCCGGCACAGCCACAGATGTCGTACAGGAAGTTCTTTAAAATATCTGCTCCGCGCGGCGTATGTGTTACTTCCGGATGAAACTGCACACCGTAAAATTTGCCGCCCTTGTGACGCACCGCCGCGAATGGACAGGTCGGCGTCGCCGCTAACGACACAAAATCATCGGTCAGTTGATTGACCTGGTCGCCGTGACTCATCCAGACCGTCGTATGCTCGGGAAGCGTCTTAAATAAATCGCTGTTGTCCGTAATCTCAAGCGAGGTGCGGCCGTATTCCCGGCTGTGGGCCGGTTTGATCTCTGCACCGAGTATCTTGCAGCCAATCTGCATCCCATAGCAGATACCCAGCACCGGCACACCCAGCTCAAATATTCGCGGGTCGCAAACGGGAGCGTTTTCAGCATAGACACTGGCCGGGCCGCCGGAAAGAATGATGCCTTTGACGCCCAACTGCGCCAGCTTTTCGATTTTGACGGACGGTTGGTAGATTTGCGAATACACTTTATGTTCACGCACGCGCCGGGCAATGAGTTGCCCGTACTGGCTTCCAAAATCAATGATCGCTATAACTTCTCGTGACATATTCTAAAATCTCAAAATCTGGATCCCCGCCTTCGTGGGAATGACAAGAAAAATTTCTTATTTTTCAAATGATTCGTAGCCGGAGTAATTCGGCGATTCTTTGGTAATCAGGATATCGTGCGGATGTGATTCGTTGACTGTCGCGGCACTGGTGCGAACAAATTTAGCATTGTGACGCAACCCCTCAATCGTCGGCGTTCCGCAATAGCCCATGCCGGCACGAATACCGCCGACCAGTTGATACACATAACTGCTCAGTGTCCCGCGATACGGCACACGACCTTCAACACCTTCCGGCACCAGTTTATCCTGTTCGGTACCCTTATCCTGGCCGTACCGATCCGCCGAGCCTTGCACCATCGCCCCGATGGACCCCATGCCGCGATATTCCTTAAACTGGCGGCCTTTGTAGATAACCAGTTGTCCGGGACTTTCGGCCAATCCGGCAAAGAGTGAACCCAGCATCACGCTTGATGCTCCGGCGGCAATCGCTTTGGTAATATCGCCGGAATGCCGGATACCGCCGTCGGCAATAACCGGAACGCCCACTTTTTCAGCAACCGAAACAGCATTCATGACAGCCGTCACCTGGGGTACACCCACGCCGGAAATCACACGTGTGGTGCAAATCGCACCGGGACCGATACCAACCTTCACCGCATCAACACCTGCATCAATCAAATCTTTTGCCGCCTCAGCGGTTGCGATATTACCGGCAATCACATCGATTTTGTAATTGGATTTAATCCACTTGACCATGTCGATAACGTTTTTAGAATGACCGTGAGCGGTATCGACCACAATCACATCAACTTCGGCCTTGATCAAAGCCTCTGCACGGTCTTTATCCCTGACACCGACCGCAGCCCCGACTCGCAATCGCCCGCGTGTGTCGCGAACCGCAAATGGAAACTGTTGAACGCGGTCAATATCCCGCATCGTAATCAGCCCGGCTAATTGGCCGCTTTTTTTGACCAGCAGCAATTTTTCGACCTTATGCTTTTTGAGGATTTCCTGGGCCTGCTCCAGCGTCGTTCCTGCCGGACCAGTTATAAGGTTTTCCTTAGTCATCACATCCTGAATCTGAACCGAATCATCCGTCAGGAATTTCAAATCCCGGCGGGTCAAAATCCCAACCAGCTTGCCCCTGTCCACAATCGGAATACCCGACACATTCTGCTCGTTCATCAACTCCCGGGCAAATGTAACCGACATTTCCGGGCTGAGCGTTACCGGGTCAAGGATGACACCGTTTTCGGACCGTTTGACCTTGGTCACTTCGCGTGTATGGGCCTCAACTGACAGATTTTTATGAATAATCCCGATGCCGCCTTCTTGGGCCAGCGCGATCGCCAGTGCCGACTCGGTAACCGTGTCCATGGCCGCCGAAATAATCGGGATATTGATATTGATATTGCGGGTCAGACGGGTCGCCGTATCGGCCTCGCTGGGTACAAAATCGCTGCGAGCCGGAATCAATAGAACATCGTCAAATGTGATACCTTCTGAGACTATTTTGTCTAACTTCATGTAAATCCTCCCATTTATGGGTCTATGGGTTCCTATAAACGGAGTAGTTTACTCAAGATAGACGCCTTCGTCAAAGAAAATCCGCCATTGATGGGTAAAATGAAGCTCTTAACTCCGCAAAATGCACTTAAGCCCTTATTTTCATGCCATGGTCACGGAGTTCTTTGGCCATCTGCTTTGCCCTGCCGTCGCAGTATTGGTCCAACTGTGTCCAAAAGGATTTGCTGTGGTTTTTGTGGTGGATATGGCATAGCTCATGCAATAAAATGTAGTCCTGAAGATGGGCAGACAAAAAGGCGATATTGATGTTCAGGCTGATGTTGTTTTGGCCGGAGCAACTGCCCCATTGGGTCTTTTGACAGCGGAAGGCGGCTTTGCGATAGGGCAGATTATATTGATTGGAAAAATGTCCCAGCCGGGCAAACAAATTTTCTTGTGCCTTGTTGAGTTCTTCCCGTGACAACTCCGGCCGGGCCGGCTGGATTTCCTCTCTCTGACGCATCCGGCTGAGATGTTTTTGAAGCCACGCCTGTTTGGACTGCACAAACTCTTCGGCCCGCTTGAGCGAAAGCCGCTGGGGAACCGTTACTGTAATCGCTTGCGTCGGGGCAATCGTAATTCGCAGATGCTTCGCACGCGTTGAACGGCGATAAGCAATATTTAAATGTTGAATCGTTGGCCCCATTTTATTTTGCAGCTTCGAGAGCATCGGTCAAAGTGATGGTGCCTTCGTAGAGTGCCCTTCCGATGATGGCTCCGGCAACGCCGGCGGCTTTGAGGGTTTTGACATCATCAACGGTGGTCACCCCGCCGGCGGCGATAATGGGCAGCTCGACCGCTTCGACTAACTGTTTTGTCCGCTCAATATTCGGCCCTGCGAGCATACCGTCCTTGCTGATGTCCGTATAAATAATCGCGTCCAGCGGCAGGTCCGCCGCCTGTTTGGCAAAATCCAGCACGGTTTGCTGACCCTGCTGAAGCCAGCCTTCGGTGGCGACCGTGCTGCCGCGGGCATCCAGTCCCAGCACCAACCGGTTCGGATATTTGCGGGCCATGTCACAGAACCAGTCGAATTGCTTAATCGCACTGCTGCCGAGAATCAACCGGGTCACACCCGCATCCAGCATTTTGACAATCGCTTCTTCATTGCGAATGCCGCCACCCAGTTCGATTTTCATGGACACCTGTTCGGAAATTGCCGCCAACACATCCGCATTGATGGGCTTGCCGAGCTTGGCCCCGTCCAGATCGACCACATGCAGCCATGTAGCCCCGGCATCGAAAAACTCCCTGGCCTGCGCAACCGGGTCGTCCTTGTAAGTGATTTTTTTATGATATTCGCCCTGAACCAGACGCACGCATTTCCCATCGATCAAGTCAATGGCCGGTAAAATTTCCATTACATTTTCCCTGGATTGAATAATTATAACTCATAAAGCTGTTCATCGGTCATGATCGTAAAACCGTGACCGGCAATCGTTTCTTCCAGATCAATACTATCCGGGTTTTCAAACTCAAGAAAACAAATGCCCTTGCGGTCTGTCAGTGCAACAAAACCGTAGGCATCTTTGATGTTGACATTCTTTGCCAACAGAGAGCCCGTCAGTTTAGCCAGATTGCCGGGGGCATCGGCAGCACTAACGGCCAGCACTTCCTTGATGGCGCAGGCAAAACCCATATCGGTCAGCACTAACTGGGCCTGTTTGGGTTTGTCCACAATCATTTTGATCAAGCCGAATTCGCCGCGATCCTGAATTGTAAACGCCCAGATGTTCATGTTGTTTTCAACCAGCACCTTAGAAATCGACTGAACCCGTCCGGGCCGATTTTCAAGAAAAATTGTTAATTGATGAGCCATGACAACTCCTTGCAACATATTCAAATAACTATGGATTCCCGCCTTCGCGGGAATGACACAATGCATTACAGTTTTTCACGTTCGTCCACCACCCGCTTGGCTTTGCCCTCAAAGACCGGCAATGCTCCCGGCTCATGCAGTTCAATATGCGCATTGATGGTGATGGACGCACGGAGTTTATCCTGAATTTTAGACTTTAATCTATCCAACACATTCAGGTCGCCGGTGAACATCTTGGAATAAATTTCCACCTGAATGGTCAACTTATCCAGTGAGCC
>JADHXS010000018.1 GCA_016782835.1 Phycisphaerae bacterium
GGGCTGGTCATCAAGGTCAATCGCTATGACCGACAGGACGTCCTCGGCACGACCGGTCGGGCGCCGAAATGGTGCATCGCCTACAAATTCGCCGCCGAACAGGCCGAAACCGTCGTCGAATCCATCGACGTGCAGGTCGGCAAGTCCGGCACACTCACACCCGTCGCCAACCTCAAACCCGTCAAGCTGGCCGGAACCACCGTCAAACGCGCCACGCTGCACAACTTCGACCAATTAAAACGGCTGGATGTTCGCTGCGGCGACACCGTCATCATCGAAAAAGCCGGCGAAATCATCCCGCAGGTCGTCGATGTGAAAATCAAGCAGCGGGATTTGTTCGAAAGCACCCCGTTTGAAATCCCCACAAAGTGCCCTGCCTGCGGCGGCAACGTCCAAAAAGACGAAAACGGCGTTTATCTGCGATGCGTCAATCCAAACTGCACCGCACAGCTCAAAGAACGCCTCGAATACTTCGTCGGCAAAGGCCAGATGAACCTCGAAAACCTCGGCCCGGCCGTCATCGAACAATTAGTCGATAAACAACTGGTCAAAAATTTTGCCGACCTGTACACACTGCGGTTCGACCAAATCGTCCAACTGGAACGGATGGCCGACAAAAGCGCCGCTAATATTATGGACAGCATCGAAAAAAGCAAAACTCAACCACTCTGGCGACTGATAGCAGCACTCGGCATTCGCAATGTCGGCAGCCAGTCCGCCCAAATCCTCGCCGACCAATTCGGTTCCCTCGACGCCCTGATGAACGCCTCCGTCGAACAGCTCAACGCCATCGACCAGATCGGCCCGGTCATGGCTCAAAGCATCTATGATTACCTGCACGATAAAAACAATATTAAAATCATCAACGATATGCTCGCCGCGGGCGTCAACCCAGCCCCACCCAAAGCCAAAGCCTCCGATGTACTCGGCGGCATGTCCATCGTCGTCACCGGTACGCTGAAAAACTACACACGCCAGCAGATTGAGCAGATGATTAAGGACCACGGCGGAAAAACATCCTCATCCGTCAGCAAAAAAACTGCCTTTATTCTGGCCGGCGAAAACGCCGGAAGCAAACTCGAAAAAGCCAACCAACTCGGCATCGACGTCATCGACGAAGACGCATTTCTCAAACGAATCAGTTGAAAAATGGGAATGCAGGCATCTTGTCTGCGCAAAAGCCCGAAGCGCAAGCACAGGGGACGCATGCCTTATAACAAACACCCCCCGCCCGCAAAACCGCCCGACAAATCAAAACAGAAATACTCCAAAAGCCCAAAGGGCTTCAAATAATAATAGCCGCGGGTGAAGGGAACCCCAGCGACCGAAACCCGTGGAAAACAATCCCCCCAACCACCCCCTACAACCCCAGCGGGGTTGAATATAAAATACAAAATTCCACTAAATAATCAATATACAATCGAATCACCCCAACGGGGCGACAAAACAACACTGAACCTTCACGGATGATTCACTAAAAACCAATCCGCCGCGTGGGCACAGCCTACCCTACATAACTGATAATCAACATTTATATTCCATCGACGACGGGTGGCAGCCACGGAGCAAAGCGAAGTGGATGGTTAAGGGAAGAGTAAATGATTCCATATTTTCCATCAATTCTTGCATTAATTTGCCCCTTTCCCCTAAGTATTGCAACTGCCGATTTTTATATATTCGACGGTCAATGTCGGGTTTTATACAATGACAGATAAAACTGATCAGAGCCAAATTTAAAGGACTGGATTTCACCGGTCTAATTGACTATACTGCGCGGTCTATGCGGATGCGGAAATCCACATAGAAAAATCGTTTTAATTGACCGTTTAAGGAACCATAAAGAATGCAGACCATGATCGCTGAAGCTGTGGGTGCTGTTGCGAAGACTCAAACCACGCATACAGGTTTGTCGGACTTATCGGGCGTATTCACCCGAATCGCCCTGCTTGCGCTGGTTCTGATTTCAACGCTTGTTATCGTGAACATCCTTAAACGGATTATTCGCCGGAAACAAGGCTTCGTCAAGGGCCAATGGACGCCGTTGAAATTTTATTCCCAATTCCTCTACGGAATTATTTACTTTTTCGGCTTTCTGCTGTTCATTTACCTGATTCCTCCGCTGCGAAGTTTATCGGTGTCGCTGTTTGCCAGTTCCGGCGTATTGGCAATCGTCATCGGTTTCGCCGCACAAAACGCTTTTGCCAATATCATCAGCGGCTGTTTTATCACCATATTCAAGCCCTTCCGAATCGGCGATAAAGTTAAATTTGTCGGCAAAGATGTCTCCGGGACAGTAGAGGATATCACGATGCGGCATACCGTGGTACGAACCTTTGAAAACAAACGCATTATTATTCCCAACTCGATTGTCAGCGTCGATATCATTGAAAACGCCCATATCACCGAGGAAAAAGTCTGCCGCTTTCTTGAAATCGGCATCAGTTACGATTCGGACATGGATAAGGCAATAATGATTATGCGGGATGAAACGCAGAAACATCCGAACTTCTTTGATAACCGAACCGAAGAAGAAAAACAAAAGCAGGTCGATCCCGTTAAGGCGAAGGTGCTTGGCTTTGGTGATTTCTCCGTAAACTTGAGGGCATGGGTCTGGGCCAAAGATAACGCGACCGGATTTGATATGGTCTGCGACCTGAACAAAAGCATCAAGGAACGTTTCGACCGCGAAGGCATCGAGATCCCCTTCCCATATCGAACGCTCGTATTCAAAGATAAAACACAGATTCCGGCCAATAGAGAAAACGGTCTGTCATGATGCGAAAAATTCATCTCAAAAGCTTCGGCTGCCAGATGAATAAGCTTGATTCATCGCTGGTGGCCGGCGCGCTGACCGAGCAGGGATTCGCCCTGACCGACAAACCCACCGAGGCCGATGTCATCATCATCAACACCTGTTCGGTGCGCCAGCATGCCGAAAACAGAGTCTTTTCCAATCTGGGCCACATCAAACATCTGAAAAAATCCCGCCCGGAGATTCTCGTCGCCGTCATCGGCTGTATGGCCCAGCGGCTGGGCGCCGAACTGCTCGCCCATGAAGTCGTGGACATCGTCGCCGGGCCGACCCAACTGCACGAAGTTCCGGCCCTGATTCGTCAGGCCATGACCGACCACGAAAAACACCTCTCCGTCACGGACAAAATCCGTCAGCCGGTTGCCGATGAAAAAATCATCGAGGCCGGACACAAGCTCGACGACTTCGAAATCGCTTACGATACCGACAGCAACCATATCAAATCCCAGGCCTTTATCCGGGCCATGCGCGGCTGCAACAACTTCTGCACCTACTGCATCGTACCGTACGTCCGCGGGCCGGAAGTCTCCCGCCCGCCAAACGCCATCGTCGAACAGGCGAAAAAGCTCGCCGCCCAGGGCATCCAACAGATTACCCTGCTGGGCCAGACGGTTAATTCTTACCGTTATGAATCACCCGATAAAACCTATACCCTCGCCAACCTGCTTCAGCAAATCAGCGAAATCGACAAGGTGCACTGGGTGCGTTTCATTACCAGCCATCCGGGCCGATTCGACAAATCCATCCTGCAGGTCATGGCCGACAATCCCAAAGTCTGCCCCTATCTGCACATCCCCGCCCAAAGCGGCTCCGACCGCATTCTCAAAGCCATGAACCGCGGCTATACAGCCGACCACTATATCGCCCTGATAGACAAAGCCCGCGCAATCGTCCCGGATACCGCCATCGCCGGCGACTTCATCGTCGGCTTTCCCGGCGAAACGGAAGATGATTTTGAGCAAACCGTCGAACTGGTCCGCCGCGTCCGCTACAAAAACGCCTTCGTCTTCAAATATTCCACCCGCCCCGGCACCCATTCCGAAAAGAAACTCGAAGACAGTATCTCTGCCGAGGTCAAACAACAGCGGAATACAAAACTGCTCGAAGTCATCAGCGAAATTGCAGAAAAAGACAACCAGCGATTTATCGGCCAAACAATGGAAGTATTAGTGGAAGGCCTCAGCAAAAAACCGCACCTCAACGTTAACGCCGAAGCAAATAAAAACGCAGGGGCGCAGGCCCCGCGAATATTTCACCCCCAGCTCATCGGCCGCACCGCACACGATTATATCGTCGTCTTCAACGGCCCCGAATCCCTGACCGGGCAATTCATCAACGTCAAAATCACCAAAACCGCCCCCCTGACCCTCTTCGCCGAATTGTGTTAGAAGATACGCTGTAAATTATGTTTTTTTACCCCGAACGAAAGACGCTTGACAAAGTATATCTCTAAAGATAGGCTAAAGAAGCCAAAAAAATGAAAAAAATCTCAGGGAGGTGCATTATGGATAGAATTGTCGAAATTCTCGGAAAAGACGCCAACAACCTGCTCAACCACCAATGCAAGACCATTTCCAAAGAGTCGCTTCACCTGCCCGGCCCCGACTTTGTGGACAGGGTCATGGCGATTTCAGATCGCTCGCCGCAGGTTTTGCGCAATATGCAATCTATTTTTAATCACGGCCGCCTGGCCGGCACAGGCTATCTGTCCATCCTGCCCGTCGACCAAGGCATTGAACACTCCGCCGGGGCATCTTTTGCGCCAAATCCAATCTACTTCGACCCGGAAAATATTGTCAAACTCGCCATCGAAGGCGGCTGTAATGCCGTCGCTTCCACGTTAGGCGTACTCGGAGCAGTCTCCCGAAAATATGCCCATAAAATCCCCTTCATCGTCAAGATTAATCATAATGAATTCTTGAGCTATCCGAATACCTTTGACCAGCGTCTGTTTGCTGGCGTCGAACAAGCGTATGACCTCGGAGCCGCAGCCATCGGAGCAACCATTTATTTCGGCTCCGAAGAATCCAACCGGCAAATTGAGGAAATCTCCGCCGCCTTCGAGCAGGCCCACAGTCTGGGCATGGTAACCATTCTCTGGTGCTATCTGCGCAATCCGGCGTTCAAAACAAACCAGCAGGATTATCACACCGCCGCCGATTTGACCGGACAGGCCAATCATCTCGGCGTCACCATTCAGGCCGACCTCATCAAGCAAAAACAGCCCACCTGCAACGGCGGATACACCGCCCTGAAATTCGGCAAGACGCATAAACTCGTCTATGAAAAACTGACCAGCGACCACCCCATCGACCTGACACGTTACCAGGTCGCCAATTGCTACATGGGCCGCTCCGGTCTCATCAATTCCGGCGGAGCCTCCGGCGAAAATGACCTCCAGCAGGTTACCGCAAGCGCCGTCATCAACAAACGAGCCGGAGGAACCGGACTCATCAGCGGACGAAAAACGTTCCAGAAACCCATGAAGGAAGGCGTCCAACTCTTCCACACCATACAGGATGTCTACCTGAATAACAAAATCACAATCGCATAAAAATGATTGAAACGCTTTTGTTCTATCAGCGTCTATGGAAGAATAAGAAGCCTGGTAGGTATTGATTACTTTTAGGGAGATATGCATGTCCGAAAAAAAAAGTTGCTATTCTAAAATTAACCAAATTCTCTCCGCGATTATTGCTGCAATTATCCTTTTCATTCTTTATGGATGGTCACAAAATGGGCGATATCAAATGGCGAATAACCCGGAAAATCGCATTTCACCATTAATTGTTTTAGACACCCGGACCGGCGAAATTAAGAAAGTGTTCCCCCAGTAACATAAATCCATGATGGATAATTCAATCGTCTGATGAATAAAAAAGCCCCTGTCGTTTAAGACAGGGGCTTTATAAGTTATACCGGCTTTCAATAAGAGCGTTATTTTTCACCCATCAACTCTTTGACCGTCGGCTCAATCGCTTCAGCCCAGATTTTGTACCCCTTTTCATTCGGGTGCAGCAAATCCGGCATAATATCCCGCGGCAGGTTTCCGTTTGCATCCAGAAACTTATCATTGATGTCCAGATAGAAAATATGTTTACCGTCGGCAATTGTCGAGGCCAGCTTACTGGCTTGGGCATTCTTTTCGCGCTGAGCAGACGGCCCTTCGCCACGCGGGAAAATCGCCAGTATCAGGATTTTCGTCTTCGGCAGCTTGACCCGCATTTCGGCACAAATCGCCTTAATCCCGTCGGCAATCTCCTCGGCCGTATTATCGTCCCCGTTGGAATTGTTCGTCCCAATCATCAAAATCGCCAGCTTCGGACGGATACCGTCAATCTCACCGTGGTCAAAACGCCACAGAACGTGCTGCGTCCGGTCGCCGCCGAAGCCCATATTCACGGCCTTGCGCGGGGTGTAATACCTGGCCCACATCTCCTTGCCCGCATTTTCAAAGCCGTGCGTAATCGAATCGCCAACATAAATCAAATCCACATCCCCATCCGCAATTTCATTCAGCACTTTCTGATGCCGCTGGCCCCACCAGCTAAATCGATCCGACGGAACCACCGCCGAATGTGTTTTGCCCGCCAGACCATAGGCATCCTTTTGGGCATCTTGGCATCCGCCCAAAATAAAAACCAGCAAACACATCCCGGCAAGCGTCAATAAACGTCGTTTCATTGCAGCATCCTTTCAAAAAAACAGTCAAGATTAACAAAGCATCCTGCTTGTATAAATCAATCCACGAAAACTGTCAAGCAGTTATTGTACATAAAAAAGACCCTCACCGCGAACAGTGAGGGTCTTAATAGGTCTACAGTTGGTGCGCCGCTTAAAGCATTGAAACGCCTGACAATCACGGTCGTTATGAGCAAAAATGCTCCGACCGAGTCTAAATTATCCCTTAGAAAGGAGGTGATCCAGCCGCAGGTTCCCCTACGGCTACCTTGTTACGACTTAGTGCCAGTCATCGAGCTTACCGTCGGCAGACGCTTCTTTTACAAGTTAGCAATCCGACTTCGGGTACTCCCAACTCCCATCACTTGACGGGCGGTGTGTACAAGGCTCAGGAACACATTCACCGCGTCATCGCTGATACGCGATTACTAGCGATTCCACCTTCATGCAGGCGAGTTGACAGCCTGCAATCTGAACTGGGGCAGCTTTTTTGCGATTTGCTCCACCTCGCGGTATTGCGTCGCTCTGTAACTGCCATTGTAGCACGTGTGAAGCCCTGGGCATAAAGGCCATGAGGACTTGACGTCATCCCCGCCTTCCTCCGGTTTGACACCGGCAGTCCCGCTAGAGTCCCCGCCATGACGCGCTGGCAACTAACGGTAAGGGTTTCGCTCGTTAAAGGACTTAACCCGACATCTCACGACACGAGCTGACGACAGCCATGCAGCACCTGTGCTAGTTTCACCCGAGGGCAGCCAATCCTGTTTCCAGGACGGCATCCAGGCATGTCAAACCCAGGTAAGGTTCTGCGCGTTGCTTCGAATTAATCCACATGCTCCACCGCTTGTGTGAGCCCCCGTCAATTCCTTTGAGTTTTAGCCTTGCGACCGTACTCCCCAGGCGGCCTACTTAACACTTTTGCTTCGACTGTGAGAGTGTCAGAACCCCCACAACCTAGTAGGCATCGTTTACAGCGTGGACTACCAGGGTATCTAATCCTGTTTGCTCCCCACGCTTTCGCGCCTCAGCGTCAGTACAAGCCCAGTGTGCTGTCTTCACCTTCGGCGTTCCTCTTGATATCTACGCATTCCACCGCTCCACCAAGAGTTCCACACACCCCTGCTTGCCTCAAGACATGTAGTATACTTCGCAATTCCTCGGTTAAGCCGGGGGATTTCACAAAGTACTGTCATGTCCGCCTACGCGCCCTTTAAGCCCAGTGATTTCGAATAACGCTTGCCACCTTCGTATTACCGCGGCTGCTGGCACGAAGTTAGCCGTGACTTCTTCTGGGATTGATCAACCGGAGCTTTCTAATCCCTGAAAGCAGTTTACACCCCGAGGGGCTTCATCCTGCACGCGGCATTGCTGGGTCAGGCTTTCGCCCATTGCCCAATATTCGTTACTGCAGCCCTCCGTGGAGGTCCGGGCAGTGTCTCAGTCCCGATGTGGCGGGCCAACCTCTCAGTCCCGCTACCCGTCGTCGCCTTGGTGAGCCGTTACCTCACCAACAAGCTGATAGGAAATAGGCCGCTCAAAAGCCGATAAATCTTTGATCACAAGCAGTTAAGCAAGTGATATTATTCAGTATTAATGCCCCTTTCGGAAACCCCGACAAGTCGGGATAGACGCTATCCTGAAGCCAAAGATACGTTACCTATTTATTCCTCACCCTTTCGCCACTAACATACATCTCGGTTACCCAATCAATATGTCCGTTCGACTTGCATGTCTTAGCCATGCCGCCAGCGTTCATTCTGAGCCAGGATCAAACTCTTCAATTTGTATTGTCGAGACTGCCCCGAAGGACAGTTTCCTGACATTTGGAATCAACTTAAATTCTCGCTCACGCAACGAGAAACCTCAGTTGATGTGTCCAGCCCAGCGTTGGGCTGGACGGTTATAATGTACACCAATTATGGTTTTGGGACAAAACCAGGCCAAACGTGAATAAGGCCCGGTTGTCACGCCTCGTTGCTTTAAGCAAATGGCACCAACTGTTTACTTGTCAAAGAGCTTTGTTTCAAGACTCCGGATGTCGGAATCATAGAAAGCGTTTTCTTGAGATACAAAGAGCGGGCAAGTTGTTTCGAACCGCTTTGAACTTGTCCGCTTTCATCGTCTCCGAAACTACTACTGTAAACGCTGTTGACGGGCTCGTCAATCGAAAAAATTTAAATTTTTCAACTTTTTTTCGCCCAACAGGCCAAAATCACCTGCAAGGCGAGGGATAATACCCAACGCCGGCCCCGATTGCAAGACCCAATTTCATCTTTTTTGAAAATTTGTCCTAAAATCAGAGCCGGGAACGTCAGAGACCGGTTTTACCACTGAAAACACCAAATCATATGGATAAAACAGAAGCGTGGAGTGGAAGCGACACGATTGAAGCAGAGGCCCAAAACGATGGGATAATACTCTTGACTGATAGCTGGTTACTGTTGACTGCTAACTGATAACTGCTGATTGATAATTCCTTTGACGGCAAACCCCGCCGGGGATAAGATTATGATAAGGACATAAGGACGTAGGAATTGATGGGACGGCCGAAAATGGCCAAAAGAAGGACAATTCAGGGAAAAAGGAATCAGTAAATTAACTTTAATTTTGGAAGGATTCTAATATGTCTTATCTCGAAATGGCCATCGAAAAGGGTTTTGCAGAATTTATTAAAGACAAAAAGGCTGAAAAGATTCTTTATAAGCCCCAGAATCATACTGAAAATTATTCTGATCCAGAAGAAAAAGTAAGGGTTGAATTTTGGGCCGAATTAATTTTCCGATATGAGTATTCTCTGGAGCGTATCGAACTTGAGGTGACAGTTCCTCGCCGAACCCCAGCGGACAGAGCGGACATTGTGGTCTATGAAGATGATGAAAAAAAGCAGCCCTATATTGTTGTAGAATGCAAAAGGGATGGTGTCACGGATTCCGAGTTCAACCAAGCTGTAGAACAGGCATGTGGCAATCGAGCTAGTTTGGGTGCAACTTATGCGGCAACTGTTGCAGGGACAACGAGGCGTTTTTTAGATTTTAAAAAGCACAAATCACAAGAGCGAAAAAAGAACATAATTGCCGATTTACCTATCCGATATGGCAATCCCCCTGAAAACAGATATTTTAAAGGCAAATCACAACAAGACCTTTCCGCCGTTTCACGTGAACAACTGCGTTCGGCAATCCGAAAATGCCATCAAACATTATGGGAGGGCGGCAAGAGAAGTCCAATTGTAGCATTTGGTGAATTTTGCAAAATTATTTTTGTCAAGATTAAAGACGAAAAAGACACCAAACGCAATCAACCATATCAGTTTCAATGTCGGACAGAAGAAGAATCTGAGAAACTTGCAGCTCGAATTCAAGAACTGTACAAGATTGAACAAGAAAAAGAGCCCGGCGTTTTTACAGACACGATCAATGTTGGGAACCTGCATGCTCGGCTGGTTCAATGAAACCAAAGCAAAGAAAACACTGTCAATCCCTAAGCGTAAGCGGGTAGAGCTTATCATTTCTGCCGGGTTTTCTGCGGATGATAATATCCCACATAAAAAAAGAAAAAGCATCGATGAAATCCTAAGCTGCAATAAGTATCGTTGACACGGATAAAACGACAACCACGCTTCAACATAGAAACTATGGGATTGTCTGGGCCCTGCTTTAAAAAACAAAAAAGATGGTATACAAAATCCTTGCTGATTTAGTTGTTCTTATCCATTTTGTATGGATACTCTTTATGCTGTGGGGTTTCATTCTTGCTGTTGGCGGCTTCATTTCCGTCTATGTGCTGAAAACAGCAAAAGACAAACGGAGCACATTCTTTGACAGATGGATATTCAGAACGATTCATCTGGGCGGCATTGTGTATGTTGCCGTTTTGACCGTTTCAGGAAAATATTGTCCGTTAACCATACTCGAAAATAGATTAAGGCAGCAATACAATACGGAACTGACATATCCCGGCTCTTTTGTCATTCATTACATCGAAAAGATCGTATATCCGGAGGCTGATTTCTTGTTATTCGTAATACCAACAACAATGATTGCTGTTTTTACCGTACTGATGTTTATAATCAGACCTCCGGCAAAAATAAAGCACGTATTTAGAATCAGAGGGCAAAAAAAACTGTGAAATTTGTGGATAAAAAATAAAAAAATTTGACATCTATCTAACTTTTGGTACAATACACAAAATTGGAATAGCATGATCTTTGACAACCGACAAGGAGCCGATAAAAGCGCGGCGACGTCAGTCGCCCGATGAGCCGTTACAATCGCGCCCAAAGTGTCAATTCAGGAGGTTCTTAGCTTTTTCAACACACCTTATTTATGACAAACAAACCCAATTTTCGAATTTGCAAAATCGCCGTAAGTGATTTATCCAAAACTGCTTACTGATAACTGCCGACTGCTGACTGACCAAAAAACGAACCCAAACGAACCCAATTTGACACGAAGTGTCATCCTGGGTCCCGATTTATCGGGAAAGGATCTATTAGTATCAGCCCCGGCCGAAGGCCGACCCATATTTTTGATATTTGCTTTTTGATATTTAATATCTTTTCTCATATATCTGGTACACAAGATAAAAGTACGAACGCAAGACTATTGAGGGTAAAAAAATGGTCAAGACCGAATATCTTGAAATACCCACCAAGGGTAACTGTCATATTGTGGACATCACCCCCGAGGTGCAAAAGGCCGTCTCAGGCTCGCAGATTCCAAACGGAACGGTGACGGTCTTTAATATCGGCTCCACCGCGGGGATAACCACCATCGAATACGAACCGGGACTGGTCAACCATGACATCAACGCGGCGATGGAAAAGATTGCCCCGCAAGCCGGCCGCTATGAACACGAAGAAACCTGGCACGACGACAACGGCCACGCCCACGTCCGGGCCTCTTTGCTCGGCCCGTCCCTGACGGTACCCTTCTGCAACGAGAAGCTGATACTCGGCACCTGGCAGCAGATTGTCCTGATTGACTTTGACACCCGCCCGCGAACCCGAAAAGTCGTCTGCCAAATCATGGGAGAATAAATCCTCCCTGCCTTCGGTAGCTGTGGCCGATGACCGTATGTCACCGCGAAAAAAGGACTCAAAAAGAGAAAAATCAGTAACATTTTGCTTTTTTCTGCGTCAATGGTTATGATAGTCCCGAAACAACAGGAGCCGAAAATTGCAGAACCGTAACCAGTTATTTGATTTTGCCGTTGAGCAGCACGCCACGGATATTCATATCTGTGCGGGGGCGCCGGTGCAGTTTCGCATCGGGGGCAAGCTCAAGCCTGTCACCGAAGAACAGCTCACACCGGAAAAAAGCAGACAACTCTGTTATGAAATGCTGACCACCGAGCAGATTCAAAAATTCGAGGACAATCTGGATTTTGACCTGATGCTGGCCTACAATATCGCCCGTTTTCGCATTAATGTCGGCTATTTTAACGGGGCCGTCGGAGCAACGGTTCGGGTTCTGGCGGGTGAGCCGAAAACACCCGATGAGTTGTTTCTGCCGGAAACGGTTAAAACGTTAGCTCAAAAAGAAAAAGGGTTGGTACTGATTACCGGCAGCACCAGCCAGGGCAAGACTACGACGATGTCGTCCATGATCGATTTTATCAATACGACACAGAAAAAGCACATCGTCACTATCGAAGACCCGATTGAGTATGTCCACACCAACAAAAAAGGAATTGTCCGCCAGCGTGAGGTCGGTCGGGATACAAAATCTTTTGCCTCCGGTTTGCGGGCGGCACTGCGACAAGACCCGGACGTTATCGCCATCGGCGAAATGCGGGATTACGAAACAATCAAGATCGCGCTGACTGCCGCGGAGACGGGCATTTTGGTGCTTTCGACCTTGCATGTAATTTCTATCGACAAAATGATCGAACGCATCCTTAGTTATGCTCCCGATGAAGGCGAGAATACCATCCGCTTTTTGCTGGCTGAAACGCTTCAGGGCGTCGTTCATCAGGAACTGCTGCCGCTGATAACCGGCGGACAGCGCGTCGCCTGTGAAATCATGACAACAACCACGGGGACCAAGAATATCATCCGGCGAAAAGGCGGCTATCACCTGCGATCCGTTGTCGATACGGGCAAAAAATACGGGATGTGCACCATGGTCGAATCCATCGAAAGCCTGCTCGAACAAAAACTCATCAGCCCGGAAACCGCCAAACGCGTTCTGGCAAATTATTCATGAGACTCTCCATGAAACGTGATAGCAAGCATCATGGTTATGCGATTCTGATTGTACTGATTGCAGTAGCCATTCTGCTGTTGCTCTATGCCACCCAGATGAAAACGCTGTTCGTCCCGAATGTGCCGAAACAGCCGACCGGCATCGAACAGCGGCCGTGGCTGCTGGAGGACTACCTCGTTGCCGAAAATGAAAGCGTCAAGCTGCCCCGCTCGCCGAAGCCGCAGATTAGTGAGGCATTTGCGCTGAATGGCAGGGTAACACGCGATAATGCCGAACGGGGCACAGTCGTTATCCACTTCGACACCGACGGGCGCATCCGGGCAACGTGGACATCGGAATATACTTCCAATGAACAAACCCATGCTCTGACCGCCGAGATGGATGGCAATATCAATGTCAAACAGACGTATGAAGACCCAAACGGAAAAGACAAGTCCCGCCTGTTTTTCATCGCCAAAGGACCTTACCTGAAGAAAGCCGCCGCTGTCAAAACATCAATAGCCGAGGAAAAAGGAACCGCCTGGCTAATCGGCTGGCTTAAACCCGACCATACCGCCGATGGCTATATCACAATCACCACGGACCGCAAATGGAGTGCGGTGTATGAATTGACTGCCCTGCCGGTTGCAAAATAGGGACATCGATCCCGCTACGTGAGAAAATGCGATGAGTCCACCTTAAAACAACCGGTTTTTTGTCTTGACAATGGGTAGGGTTTTATTCATACTACCTGCCTACATATTTCTCCCTGTCTGGAATTATATTGAGTCATTATTTTTCCAGACAAAAGAAATAACTACAATATCTAAAAAGTTTTGAACAGGAATTTCCTTTGTCGAAAAAGTGAAAAACCGTAGAAGTAGTAAAAAAACAGCTATTCTCGATATTTGACCAACTATTATTATGCTTTCTATTTTCATATTTCAAGACTGTCAAAGACGACCCAACTGAACTTCTACCGGATAGATTTTATTTCGATAGACCCTTGTATTTTATATCAAGGTTAAGTATTATCCTATTCAGAGATTGAATCAGAAATATACTGACTACTTAAGAGGACAAAAAATGAACAATACAAAAGAATATCTATTGATTGTAATGATGTTTTCTTTTTCTGCTTTTGCTGAAAATCACCCATGGCCTTGCTGGAGAGGTCCGAACCATGATGGCAAATCACCTGCTACAGGTCTTCTTAAGAAATGGCCCGAAGGAGGGCCTGAACTACTCTGGAAGGCAGATGTTTTAGGTAAAGGATTTTCGACAATATCAGCCAGCGACAGTCTCATATATACAACAGGTGATATCAATGACGAATTAATCCTCTTCGCTATCGACATGGAGGGTAACATTAAATGGAAAGTCCCGGTGGATAAGGCCTGGAACAAAAGCCATCCTGGTTCACGCTCGACCCCAACAATTGATGGCAATAGAGTCTATCTGTTGTCTGGAAATGGCATTATTGCCTGTTTTGATGCCTTGAGTGGTGAAAAGATATGGTCGAAGGATCTGAAGAGTTTGGGCGGTAAATCGGGTGGATGGGGGTATTCGGAATCCGTCTTGCTATATCAGGATCTTGCCATTGCAAAGGCGGGTGGAGAGAATTGTATAATTGCGTTTAAGAAAGATTCAGGTGACATCGTTTGGAAATCCAGTGGCTTTAAGGCTGACCCTGAATATAGCTCCTGCGTTCCTTTTACGTACCAAGACATCCCTATGATAGCTACTGGCACTAAAGCTGGTATCGTTTGTGTTTCTGCGAAATCAGGAAAATTGCTGTGGTCCAATGACTGGTGTGCTGGAAATACCGCCAATTGTCCTGACCCTGTATATAATGATGGGTATATTTTCTGGGCAAATGGTTATGGCAAAGGAGGTATCTGCTTGAAACTTTCTGTTTCTGAGGGGATTGTCTCTGCTCAAGAAGTCTGGACCACAAAAGACATGATATGTCATCATGGAGGCTACATTATACACGATGGGTATATTTATGGTAATCATAATAATGGGTGGTCCTGCCTTGAGTTGAAGACCGGCAAGGTGATGTGGCATGAAAAAGCTGTAGGCAAAGGATCTTTATGTTTTGCAGACGGCATGTTGTATCTGTTTGGTGAAGAAGACGGGAAAGTTGCTTTGACAAACTGTACACCGGATGGCATGGAGATTAAAGGTACGTTTCAGGTACAGGGGATTGGCACAAGCTGGGCACACCCCGTTGTAATCGGTGGACGATTGTATCTTAGATATGCCAACAATCTATACTGTTATGACATCTCAGCTAAGAAGTAGTTGGTTGAAAATAACTAATTTGGATTATAAAGAAGTCGCTTCTGAGTAACAGTGACTATAAAATCTAAAAACTTCTAAACAAAAATTTCCCCCCTGTCGAAAAAGTCGAAATTAGGGGAGGTAGTTGAAATTTACAGGTGGTCCAGACAAGGGCGTAAGGGTGTGGTCTACGTTCTACAAATTATTATGAGTTAATAGTCTCAATGATCTGGTCTATCAAAACAGCCACAGTTTTTTTCTTCTTTCTTGGTTTTCTTCTTTTAGACTTTTTCTTCTGTGGCAAATAAGAATTTATACCAATCCCACTAAATAACTGCGCTTTTGACATACTTGGCTCGACAAATGGTTTTGATTTTTTCGGATTTCAAACAGACTTCGTGCCAAGCATCATTGGCAGCCTGCCTTAAGTGATCGTATCCTTCATAGATGCGATTGGACCAATGGTGCTGCCGTAAATACTGCCAGAGTTTTTCGATGGGGTTCAGTTGGGGGGAGTACGGCGGCAACGGTATCAGCTTTACATTGTTGGGAACCTTGACTTTCTGGGAGGTGTGAAAGCCAGCCTGATCCCAAATCATGAACACATGGACATGAGGGTCCACCTCCTTTTCAAATTGCCGAAAGAAAGCATTGACGGTATCGGTATTGAGATACGGTGCTAATAGGGGTAGTTGAATTGGTTTCATACCAAGCCATAGTGGGGCAAGTTAAGGCAGTTAAAAATAAGTCTTTTGTAATTAGTTTGTCCTTCATACCGGAGAGGGGGGGATTCGCTGCGCGGCGCCTTCGGCGTCAAATCCCCATACTAACGCTCCGCATCAGGCGGGTTCGAATCCTGCGGTAATGAAAAGAAATTTTTGTTGCAGAGCTTGTTCATTTCGCATGCACAAAATACGGAGAGGGGGGGATTCGCTGCGCGGCGCCTGCGGCGTCAAACCCCCGCAAAAGCCGCTTCGCGTCTTTGGGGGTTCTCATCCCTACAAATTCTCATCAGACATATTATATTGTACGATTTCAGATTCTGAAAAAACCAACACCGGAGAGGGGGGGATTCGAACCCCCGGTAGGAACAAGTCCTACACAGCCTTTCCAAGGCTGCTCGATAAGCCACTCCGACACCTCTCCATAACGTCTTTTATGCTATGTGGTTAAAAGAACACCCCGGGTCGCTCACTCCCGGCAAAGGGCGTATCTTATCAAAAAACACCACCTTCTGCAAAGGGAAATTTATCTCAAAATCAGCCCGTCTGCCCTACAATAACATTCTTTCAAGTGCCTGATTCATCTGTACCACCCTTTCAGGCCACAGGTATGGGTTGATATTGAATTGTCGGTCGCGCAGATACGCGGCATCACCACGCAGCATTTTTTCCAGTTTCTCAACCAGTCCCGCCACCGACCCATCATAGAGAAAATCGGCCTGCCGCCCTTCCGCAAGACTTTCGATGATATGCGGATACGACAGGCGATTCGGTAAAACCGGATAACACCCCGCAGCGATGGCTTCCAATACCCCAATACCAAAGAACTCGTGATTGGCGGTGGAGACGACAATATCGGATTCGGTTAACGCCCTTTCGTACGCATCCCGGCTGGATTGATAACCCCAATAGTCGATATGGTCCGCAAAAGTGTCTTTGGCCCAATTAAACACTTCGGGACTTTCCCGAAACTGCTCACCAATCACATTCAAGCGGAAATCGACGCCCTTTTGTTTAAGAATTTTCATCGCCGCGAAGAAGTCCTCCGGATTTTTGTCATGTTCCCAACGCGCCGCCCAGAGAATCCGCAACGAGCCTGATGATAGCTCATGTTTTCTTTCAATCGGCATAATCCCCGGCGGATGAATCGATGACTTGCTGCGGATTTCATCGATAACCTCAACCGGCTGATAATCCGGCATCCGTTTGAGAAATTTTTCAATCGCCTCCAGAAACTCGCCCCGATGAAATTCCGAATTGAACCAGACGGCATCCGCCGCCATCGCCGTCGTAATATTCGTCATGCAATATTGATAATCCCGCTCGGACTCAACCTGCACCGGGTAGGTCAGTTGGTTTTCATGAAAGTAAACAACCTTCGGCAATCGGCGAATGGATTCATCGACCAATCCGCAGAATTCCGCCAGGTTCAGCATATCCGAACAAAACAGAACATCCCATTGACCCCCCTGCCCAACAAGTCCATTGACCTGTTGCGCAAACGTAATCGCCGCGTGGCGCATGCGCCATTTCCATTTATTGGCGGGGAGCGTCAGCAGTGCAAACGCATGTTCGCTGTGTTTCTGCCAGCCGTCCAGAAACGCCTTATGCGACCCGCCGTAATAAGATTCCAATATCAGAATATTTGCCATGCCGATAGAATAACGAAAAACGCCATTTTTTCAAATATTCTTTTCATTGAGAATCGCAATTGCTTTATCCAATAAGGTATCCGTTTGGCCAATATAATCCGTGGGGATTGGCTCGCAATAAATATCCGGCTGAATGCCATTGCCATCATAGAGCATCCCGTTGGGACGGAATGAGACCATTGATGACAACTTGACGCGAATGTCTGAATGGCGCAAACGGTATCCAATTGCAGAGCCGCTGCCGCCCCCGCTGGGAGTTCCCAATAATGTCACATTGCGCCATCCCTTGAACGCCCCCAGAAAAATATCGCAGGCACTGAAGTTCCAGCTTTCCATCAATATCACAACCGGCTTGTCATAGTAATAATACCGTTCATCATCCGCAATCGGACTTATCACAAAATAATGCCATAGGCTGAATTGCCCCTCGGGCGGTGCCCATTCTGGCTGAAACATTTCAGCATGGCTCTTAATGACTAATTTTTCAGCATTCGTCCAGTGCGGGGAATCGACCGGACACAGAAACCGAAGCTTAAATCGTTCATTTCCTTCTTTCGTACCGATACCCTTACGATAAGCTGCGATATTAACAATATGTGGTTCATCGTCGGGCTTCATGAAGAAAGGAAACAATGTAGTCAAAGGAGTTCGTGCGCCTCCCCCATTGCCGCGAATATCAATAATCAGCCCCCGGGTGTCTTTAAAACCGTTCATAGTTTGAACAAGCATATCCTGAAATTCATCTCGAAAATCCATAAATGGTACCAATCGCAAGTATCCAATATTTCCATCGAGGATCCCGCTTTCTGTTTTGGGCCATGAACCGTACTCCGGTCGTTCCTGAACAAGCTCCATCGTAAGTGGTTTGTGTTGGTTTCGATTTTCTGATTCCAGTTGGATTTCAAGTGATTGTGTTGGCTCAAGTTCGAGTTCTCGGCTCAAAACGCCATAGTATCTTAATTGCCGTACCGAGTGAGCATTGACAAATTGTTCTGAGCCGGCTGAAACGAATTTCCTTGCGGTTTGAAGCCATTGCTCGACAGATACTCCCTGGATTTCTGTCAGGTAGGGACATACTGAATCAATGAAACCGGAGCGGTCTTCTTTAAATGCAAAATAACGCCCCTGATATTCTCCGATTAGAAAAGGTAAATACTGATCACAAAAACAATCCATCTGCGGATCTTTAACCCTGCTGTGCCCATCTCCAAAAAGTGCAAGCACTTTGTGAGTTTTCCAGGCAAACTGGCTGCGTTTGATTGAACCATCGACAGAACATCGAATCGCATCCAAAGCGGCTTTATAATCAATATTTTTTCTGTAAAGATACGAATAACAATTCTCAAAAATCCATTCCAGCTCATCAAGATCGTCTTCGACTTCTTTCTTAGTCAACCATGGTTCATTCTGAGGTCGTGAAAAATCTATTGTTTCCATCAAGAATTGATACTCCGAAGGAATAGCGGAAACATGCGGTCGGTCAATACGTTTGGAAGACCCTGTAATATAAAATAAAATAGCAACAATAATCAAAGCACAAAGCGTTAAAAACAGTACCCGTATTTTTTTGTTTTTCATTGAATGCCCTTAACAATCATCCTGCACAAGCCATTTATTCTATAATCGAATTAATCGTCAAATTATAACTTATGACGCATTAAAACACGATATGTTACGCTGATTTCTGTTTTCAGAGAAACCTTTTTTTCAGTTGTCTTTTTTGAGGACTATCAGGGTGATTTGATTCCGGCTGCCCAAACGCATCGGCGGGCCCCACGTGCCGGACCCGGGCGAGACGGATAGAAACATCCCATCAATCCGGTGAAGCCCTCTGAGGTATTGGAAGCGTGTTTTCACAACCCAGTTAAAGGGCCATATCTGACCGTTGTGCGTATGGCCGGAGAGCATGAGATTTATGCCCGCTTTTGCGGCGGCATCGAAGCCTTCCGGCTGGTGATACATGAGGATCGTATATCTCTGAGAGTCAAACTGCAAATTCGACAGAACCTGTTGAACCTGGGCAGGATTCTCACTGTCCTCGATGCCGATTAATTGAATCCCCTTAAGCTCGGTTACTTCATTGCGCAGCGGAATGACCGGCGTTTCTTTGAGTATAGCCATAACTTTCTGGAGCCCGACGTAACGCTCGTGATTGCCGGAAACCCAATAAGCCGGAGCGTTCAATTGATTCAGGCAGATAAGCGAATCAGTCGTTAAATTTCCCGCCGGGTCGAGCAAGTCTCCGGTAAACAGAACCATATCCGGATTCAGCGCATTGGTCTTTTCGATCAGACGCTCAAGATGCCGTTGACTGACCGAGCCGAGATGAATATCGCTCAACTGGACAATTGTCAGATTTGTGTCAATTGGCAGTTTCAGACGTCGTATTTCAATACGCATCGCATTGAGAAATGAATAGACCGTCAGCAGTACGATAGCGCCGACAGCAACCCAACGCGATATTTGGATGGGAAACCGAAAAATGAAATAGAGCAGGTCGTGCCCAAGAAGTACCACCAGGCACAGCCAGCCAACGCCAAGCCCGATCGCCGAAAGGCGCAGAAGCCATTGACACCAGCCGCACGGGAATTTGCGTTCCAGCATTGAGAAGACAATGTAGCCGAATGCCAGGACGAGAAGTATCAGCCAGAACCAGATAGTCTGTTTGAGCTTAAAGAAAGAAAACAGGCGGGCCAGGATATAATAATACCCCCCCAGGCAAATCCCTGAGAAGATAGAGATAAACAGTATCAATCCAAGCCATCGAGACATCGAAGCCAACTCATCTAACGGATTTTACGGCGTTACACCAAATCGCAGGCATCGGCGGGCATCCAGTGCTGGTCCTTGCCTTCCCACTTGACGTTGCAGCCGATGGGGTTGGTAACAGGCGTGGTAATCGGCCCACCCGCCAGCAGTTCCGTCAGTGCGTTGTCCAGGTCGTTAACCGTCATCTTGCTGGCATCGCGCGGGTTGTCTACGCCGCGGCCGGTATAAACCAGCTTACGCTCCTTGTCGAACACAAAAAAGTGCGGCGTGCGAAGCGCCCCATATGCTCGTGCCACATCCTGCGAGGCGTCGTGCAGATACAGCCAGGGAAACTCATTTTCGTCCATGCGCTGAACCATGTGCGAGAAGGAATCCTCCGGATAGGTATTCGGACTGTTGGAATTAATGCCGACGAAGGGAACGCCCTGCGGGATGAACTTTTCTGCAGTCACGCGCGTCACCTCATCGGAACCGATGACATAAGGACAATGATTACAGGTAAAGAAAATCACCAAAACCGGTGAACCGGCGAAGTTCGCTAACGAATACATGCCGCCGTCTGTGCCCGGAAGCTTAAAATCCGGCGATTTTTGTCCAATTTCCAGTGTAAAAGCCATTTTTTCCCCTTTCAAAAGTGAACCTTCTGTTTTTTAGATAGTACCATTGTAGAGACCGTTTGTTCGATTCAAAAGAAAAAAATATACACAAAACGGGTCGCTTGCGGTATGTTATAGGTGTATTCAGTACCCAGCGTACCCCTAAGCAGGAGGCCGATATGAACTTGAACGAGTACTTCGAAAATACCGACGGAATGGGGATTCTTTCGACGGCAGACCATCAGGGCAATGTCGATTGTGCGATTTATGCCACGCCGCATGTGATGGATGAATCGACTATCGCGTTTATCATGCGTCCGCGGAAAAGCTATCAAAATATTCAGAGCAATCCCAAAGCGGCCTATCTATTCGTGGAAAAAGGACCCGGCTATCAGGGGAAACGATTGTATCTTGAGAAAACCGGCGAGGAGGCAAACCCGGAAAAAGTTAATTTGCTCAGGCGGTCGCCTCATGGTGATTCCGGCGATGAAGCAGAGGCGAAACTGGTTTACTTTACAGTCATCCACATTCGCCCTCTCGTTGGTGACAGTAAGGAAAAATAAACCCGGCAGGAGAAAGGTATGCGCCTTCAGGCAGTTGTGAGAATCATTCTTATGGTTGTTCTTTGCTGCGGTGTTGGAGTCATCAGTGGATTTTCGACAAAGAACGCTGTCGCCGGCTGGTACACAACACTAACAAAGCCGCCGTTGAACCCGCCGTCATGGATATTCGGTGTCGTCTGGCCCGTCTTGTATGTCCTCATGGGGATTGCCGCCGGGATTGTGTGGAACAAACCGCTCGCCGGAAAGATTCTTTATACCGCACTGGGGATCTTTTTATGTCAGTTGATCCTGAATGGATTGTGGACGCCGCTGTTTTTCGGATTGCATCGAATCGGCTGGGCCTTGTTCGAAATCATCGCCCTATGGGGCAGTATTCTGGTGACACTCATCGTTTTCTATTTCCAGTCCAAACTCGCAGGTATTCTGCTGCTGCCCTACCTGCTGTGGGTCGCCTTTGCGATTTATCTGAACGCGGGATTCTGGCTTTTGAATCGATAGATATTTCAGGGAGGACAATATGAACATTTTAATCAGCGGCTCACATGGATTTATCGGCTCGGCGGTGTTTGAGCATTTTCAAGAACAGGGACACCAACTCCTGCGGCTCATTCGCCCGACCCAGATTGCTCATTCAGACGAAATCTTCTGGGAGCCGGTCAGCCAGTTTATCAATCAAAATAAGCTGAAAAACATCGACGCTGTGATACACTTGGCGGGTGAAAATATCTTCGGCCGCTGGAATGAAAAGAAAAAACAGGCCATCTATGACAGCCGGGTTATCGGAACCGACTTTTTATGCAAAACACTGGCGGGATTAGCCCCCAAGCCAAAGGTGCTGCTGTGTGCCTCGGCCATTGGTTATTACGGCAATCGCGGCGATGAGGAAATGACCGAATCCGATTCGCCCGGCAATAGTTTTCTTGGCCAGGTCTGTCAGGATGTTGAAACGGCCACCCAGGCAGCCGCAAAAGCCGGTATTCGCGTGGTCAACCTGCGGTTTGGTATGGTGCTTGGTAAAGAAGGCGGCGCGCTGGCGAAGATGCTGCCCGCGTTCAAGATGGGCATGGGCGGCCCCCTAGGCGACGGCCAGCAATGGGTCAGTTGGATTTCGATGGCCGATACCGTCGGTGTCATTGAGTTTGCCATGACGCATAAAAAGTTATCCGGGGCGGTCAATGTCACAGCACCCCGGCCGGTGCGGAATAAGGAATTTTCCCAAACCATCGGAAAAACGTTGCACCGACCCGAACCGGTTCCGGTTCCGAAATCCATGCTGCATTTAATGTTCGGCGACTTCGCCGAAGAAGCCCTCTTGAGCAGCACCAGGGCCCTGCCGGAAAAACTCACCCACACCGGCTACACATTCCAACACCCCACCCTCCAAACAGCTCTGGACAGCATTTTGCACAAGGAATGAAATCTATTTTTGATATTCAATCGGAACCAGGCACATGAAGCGTGCCGGTTTGCTGTTGGAGCGGTTTTTGAACTGGTGTTTTTCGTCGGGGGTTATCAACAATACATCACCTTTATCAAGCGGCGTGTCACCATGTTCCGTCACGGCCGCAATGTCGCCGTCCAGGATAACCGCTTCGTGTTCAAACGGGTGTGTATGAAAGGGAGTATGCCCGCCCGGAGCCAGTTCGAAAACGCGCATCGCAAACGTCGGGGCATTATCAGCCGGCCCGAACACAACGCGCACCTTCACATCCTTCGCCCCGTCCATCTTCACATCCTGCATCGGCACATCATCAATTTTTTTGATAATCATACATCGTTTCCTTACACTTTCGGTAGGGTAATTGTCACGGTTGTTCCCTTGTTCGGCTCGCCGGCCAGTTTGAGTGTGCCGCCGTTGAGCAGCAGCAGCCGCTGTGCCTGTGCCAGTCCCATGCCGCGACGGCGGCCTGCCGGACGGAATGAAAAGAACGGCTGGGTCGCCTTTTCTAAGGTAACGGCATCCATTCCGCAACCGGTGTCACGAATTGCAACACTGACGCTGTTTTTTTCGGCTGATGAACATTCAATCCAGAGCGGTCCTGTTTCTCCCTTATATGACTGCAGCGCATTGGTTAAAATAAAAGATAAGGCCTGCGTCGCCTGGTGAACATCCACGTACACACTGCCGCAGTTATCAGCGCCCGTTATGTCAGCCTCCATCGATTTCAATTTACACGCCTTGCAGGTTTTATCAATGGCCTTTTGAATCAATTCACTCAGCAAAACAGACTGTTTATTTGGCTCGTCGGGGCGGGCAAACGCCATCAGGTCGTTCACAATCTGATAAACGTCTTCGGTGCGAAGCTGAATCTGCCGGAGCATCTTTTTTTTGTCTTTATTCTTCTCTTTATCCAATAAAAGCTGTGCCCTGCCGGAGATGACCGCCAGCGGGTTATTCAACTCATGCGCAGCGCCCGCGGCCATTTCCGCCAGGCCCGCCAGTGATTGCTGCCGAGCCAGTTCCGTTCGCGTCTGGCGAAGCGTACTCATCAGGCCGACAAACCGTTCGGCCAGCTCCAGATGTCTTTGCCCGGACAGCGCCATCGCAATTGCCGCGGCAGCGACCTGACAGGCCGGGAGCATCCGTTCGGTATCCAGCAGGTCATCCGTTTTGGAAAACACCTCAAAAAACAGAACGCCCACCTCTTTCTCGCCCATCCGCAGCGGGGCCATATACATCATGTCCGGGTTGAAATCGCTGCTGAACTGTTCGACAATCCATTTGGCTCCTTCTCCAAGCGGTAAAACAGCCTGCGTCGTTCGAAAGGCCTGCGGAATCGCCGAAACCGTTTCGGGCATGGACAGCGATTTGACTTCCATCGTGCCCTGCCGGCTCACAACCGCAACCTCGACATACGGTTCGGTCGAATCCGGCACCACATAGACCCCCGTCAGGCCGGTTTGCATCCGGTTTTTCCAGCCTGCCGCAAAACTTTGCGCTAATTCCAGCGCCGAAGCATTTTCGTCTACATCTTCCAAAAAATCTTCAATCAGGGCAACCTGAGCCGTCAAATGCACGGCATCTCTCGATGACTGGCTGAACCTGCGGTTATCTTCGGCTAAGTGCGTCGCGGTTTTTTGTATCATCGTATAATAACCTGCGGTCACAGACACATCGTCCAGCCCTAACACCGCACTTTTTTCCTGAACCTTTTGCGGCAGGCTTTCAACGACGGTTTCAATCTGCTCTGGCGTCATCGACAGCAATGCCGCAATCTCGTCAATCTGTTCGGGGGTGTCGTAACTGCCGCTTTGTCCGATACCCGCTCGACGTACCATGCGATCCGCTAATGCCACGACTCGGACAATCTGTACGTCCGGAAGGTCGGCACCCAACGTCAGTGCATCACAATGGTGCAGCCAAATCCCGGATGTAATCGGCTCCGGCAACTGCCATTTCTGTGCCAGCCGTTTTCCCAAAACGGTATGATCCAGCCCCAGGTGGTTTTGCTCAATCTGAAGCAGACTGACTCCGGAAGCATCGGCTTCGGTAACCATCTGCTCAAAACTTTTCGGCATCACCTCATCCAACGCACATTTGCCGATATCATGCAGCAAGCCCGCCAGATAAGCTGTTTGGCGTTGTTCGGGGGGCAACACCAATTCAGCCAAGTGCCCGGCACAACAGGCGGTTGCCAGCGAATGCAGCGCCATCTTGCGCCGCGGCAAGGCCCGTTTCGCATCCAGATCATGACTGAGGTCAAGCACTTCAAAGACTTTTACTGAAATAATTGCTTCACGCAACAGTGCCGGCGGAAGTTTGGCAACGGCTTCAACAACGGTCGGTTCAGCGGCAAAGAAAATCTGCTCCTGGCGAGCCAGTGCTAAAACCCGGGCCGTCAGCGCAGGGTCTGATTGAATATTCTCCGCCAGTTGAACCGGGTCGAATGCTCCGTCTGACAGTTGACCGAGCAGGTTGGCCGCGACAGCCGGTAATGTGGAAAGCCCGGCAAGCTGTCGAACAATCCGCTCTACCTGACGGGCGACAATTTGTTGATTTTTCGGTTGGGGCATCCGGATTTCCTTCGGTTCTTTCTTCAAGTCGCTGGTGCAATCTCTTTTTGACTTATGCCTTTACAGGTTCCGTTTCGACCGTCATGAGGATCTTTTCAACCAATTCGGCAATATTGAAAGGCTTACGGATAAATTCAGTCGCCCCGGCATTGAGCAGCCCCTGTATTTCCTCCTGGTTGACAACCCCGCTGACAATAATGATTTTCGTGTTCTCGAAATCCGAATTGCGTTTGATTGTCTGGCAAACAATGTTGCCGTTGACATCCGGCAGCATATAATCCAAAATCATCACGTCCGGCATAAACTGCTGGGTCAACAAGCCCGCATCATAGCCGCTAGAAGCCGTGCGAATCTCAAATCGTCCGTCACGGGTCAGCACATCGACCATCAATTCGACGATTTCTTCATCGTCATCAACAATCAGAATCTTGATTCTCCCGGCCGGCCTCATATCCAGATTATCCAGGGGAATGCCGTTTTCTTTCATGAATTTGATGAGATTGTCGCGTGGAATACGGCGAAAACGGGAGCCGGGAATGCGAAAACCATCCAGTTTTCCGGAATCAAAACATCGGATAATCGTTTGCTGGCTGATATTGCAGATTTCGGCGGCTTCACCTGTGGTAAAAAGATTTTTCATCTTATCCATCTTGTGCCTCTTTTGCATTAAGAGATTATGGTTCCTTCCCAAATTACGCTTTTTGTCTAAATTAACTATCGGCAGCCGGAATTGTCAAGCATTAAAAAAATATCATTTTTCAGTGCTGAAACCTTTGAATTTATCCGCTGGTCCATAAGGAAAAACCATGAGATGTAGAGAAGACATGTCTTCTTAGTTTTCGCCGAGACAAATACGGTCGTATTCTTTAGCGAAAAATTCCTTATGTTGCTGCTCCTGTTTGGCCAATGCCACTAATAACTGTTTGATATACTCCGGCCCAACCAGACTTGAAAGGATTGTATAAAGCATTTGGGAGGCTTTTTCTTTATCGTAAGCAATCCTGACCGCCTTCTTATAATCCAACTCGTCGGGAACTTCCATCGCCTGAACGTATGAATGAATTTCGCTTGCATCAATCATACCTGAGAGGTCATCTGGGTCGGTTTCGACCAAAGAACGTAACTGTTCTTCGTGCATCGCTTCCTCGCGGGTCATCTCTAAGAGAAACTGATGCACCGCCGGTTCAGGAACCTGTTCGGCAAGCTGCAAATAAAATTTTTGTGAGACATGCTCCAGAGATATGGCAAAACTGATTACATCCCGAACCGTCTGAAATTCAAACACATCGCTCTCCTTTTAATGCGAAACAGCGTCATATTCACGTTCAAACTGAATCACATGCCGCATTTCCTCTTCGGCCAGTTCCAAAAGCATCTCACGAAACTCCAGTTCCTGTGTCATTGCAATCAATTGCGTATACAATTGAAAGGCGGCTCGTTCTTTCTGGATTGCCAACATAAGTGCCTCGGTATAATTCATATGCATGCCATTCTCGTCCAATTCGAGATGCTCCTGCCATTGATACTCCGACGACTGTGCCGAATCATCCTCGTTCAACGGAAGCGTATAGCCCTGCTTGATGACTTCCAGCTTCAATGCCTCTTCGTGTTTTTCCTCCTGCTTAGCGATGGTCTGAAAAATGCTCTGCGTCGTCACATCTTTCATCTGTGAAGCAAGGTCCAAATAAAACTGTTTTGAGGCTTGTTCTTTTGAAATGGCAAAATGTAATAAGTCTGCTACTGATTTAAAATCCATGTTTACCTCCCTTTTAATCTCAAACCTTACACGTCAAGAACACTGAGCAATCGCCGCCAGATTTGAATATGTCCGTCTTCATCGGACCGGTCTTTTTCAATCACAGAACGCGTCGGCTCATCCCAGACAGCCGCCGTTAATAACTCGGCGTAATGAGTCACTGCTTTGCTCTCTACCCAGATACCCGTCTTGAGGATTGCTTTTGTTCCTAACAGACGAGAGCCGAAGCCAAGCACAAAACCGACAATCCAGTAGGCCCAGCGGAACAGATTGGAGCGCATACCATACTCACACAGCTTCATCTGAAAATCCTGAACATGCGTCATTTCATTGCTCATCGCCGCGATTAATTCACGATTCAATTCACTCGTTTCCTTCGTAATTTGACAGCGATAAATAGTAACCGCCATAATTTCAAGTGTGTGTAATGCTCCAAGTGCCTTAAGGATATTTTTACGCTCAGAGGCCGCTAATAAACGCCCGCGAAATTCGACCTGTTCATGCCGAAGTTCCGGGCGCAAAATATGAACACCCTCTGTATTTTCATCTGATTGTTGAAGATTCTCTGCCATCGCTGCCTTTCAGTCCCATTTTGTCCGAAAACAACAATCATGTCAAAGAAATTTGATAGGCTCACCTGATTTTTACTGTATTTGATAAATACGCATTGACAGGGGCTTACGTCTTGTATTTAATTCATCCTGATAATCAATTAAAACCGGGGAAACTAAAAATGGATTTGGCGAGCTATTTTGAAGAAAATGACGGCGTGGGAATTCTGGGAACCTGCGATCCTGATAACGGGGTCGATTTGGCCCTTTACGCCAAACCGCTTGTCATCGACGAGACCACTATCGCCTTGGTCATGAAACAACGGCTCAGTCACCAGAACCTCAAAACCAACCTTCAGGCCGCCTACCTGTTTCTTGCAAAAGGCACGGACTACAAAGGCCTGAGACTCTATCTGACCATGCTGCGCCAAGAGAGCAACCAATCCCTGATTGCGGCCATGCGAAAAAAACAACCCTATACTTATCCGGAAACGGATGACTCCTCAAAATTTCTTGTTTTTTTCCGTGTCGACCGCATCCGGCCGCTCGTCGGCGATAACCCCAACATTTCATAAGTTTGTCTGTTGCCATCGAACCTTACGGATTTTTCCTCGTATCCAATAGAAGAAAGATATAGACTTAATTGGGGAAAGGCCGTTCAATGACATGGTTTGAAGCAGAACAAATTTACCATTATATCAGCCAACTGGAAACCGCATTGGAAGAATGGGCGTTGAGCCGATACCAGATGCAGACGGAACAAGTAGAATTGACCCACTTGAACCGGAAACTGAATAAGGAAATTTGCGGCACGCTGCAGCCGCCTAAAAAAAATCTTTTGCTCGGGCTCTTCAATCGCATTCAGCAATGCCAAAGCTCTATTGATGAACGCCTGAAATACTAAGAACCTATCCGAATAACCGGGTCGTGATGAGGCCGAGCGAAAAGGCACCAGGCCAAGGCGGCGGGGCAAAATCCCCGCAGGCGTAGTTGAAACTACGTCGAGGACGATTTTGACCCGCCAACGCAGGCATCG
>JADHXS010000113.1 GCA_016782835.1 Phycisphaerae bacterium
CCGAAAATCGAGAATAACAACCTCATTCAACCCCTAAATCCCACGCCAAAAAACAACCAAAGTCGTCATGCCAACCTCACGCGTTCAGTACAACAAGGTTTTCGAGATGGCAAAACATCTCGAAAAACCATTATTCGTTCTTTACCGAAAGCTGAAATACCAGTCCTTTCAATGCTTTGCCCGATTTTTGTGTCTTGCTGAAAACATCGCCGCCCACCAAAAGCATGCATTCACAGACCGCATTGGCCGAAATGTCGCATAACATCTTTTAAATAAAGAGATTATGTTTTTTACCGAGTCAGCAGTAACACCGACTGAGCCGCTAACAGCCGGATATATTCCGATTGACTGGCTAAGGCATCGGGCAGATAAGCCTTAAAAAGAGCCGAATCGATACGTCCGATAGCCATGATGGCCATGTTGTTTGCCATAGTGGCCTGATTTAGGTCAGGGCCGGATTGAAAATAGCGATAAACTTCTTCTTCCCCTCGAGGGTCACCCAATTGTCCCAATTGTTCTGCCGCTGCCAGTTTGACTTCCAGCACATCATCCTGAAGCATGGTCAAAATTGCATTTCTGGCTTCGGAGGTTCCCAACGCGCCCATGCCGCGAATTCCCATAACCCGGTCATCCGCATACTTGCTGATTAACAGCGCCCACAGCTTACTGCGGTAGATGCGCTCGTCTCCCAAACGGGCAATGGATTCAACCGTTTGCAGACGAACTTTATCCAGCGAGTCAGCATCGTAAAGGACACCATAGAGTAAATCCAGATCATCCCGATTCCCCAGTTTTCCCAAAAGCAATACGGCATTGGCACGGACCGTCTGGTCCGAATGTTGGGTAGCCTGACGGATTTTTGCGTGATAGACAGGCTGATTCAGTCTGACCAGTGCATAGGCAGCGGCAATTTGAACATTCTCATTGGCGTCATCCAAAAGCATCTCGACCTGTTTTTCATAACCGAAACAGCGCATATCCCCAATCGCCGAAGCGGCCGCAAACCGAACGGCGGTGGACGAATCCTGCAGGCGTGTCAAAATTTCCGGCATCATCTCTCGGCAGTTGCTCGCGGCGACAACCTCCACCGCATGACCTCGAATATACGCATTCTCGTGACCAAGTCCCTTTTTCAGAATCGCAAGTGCCTGCGGTTTCAGTGTCTGAATCCGGACGATTGGTTTGGCGGCAAGACCGTTTACCGCGGGTGCCGAGCCGAGGCCGAGTTGATTGTTTTCGCAGCCGGCCAAACTGATGCACAAGACAGTAATACAGAAGCAAATAGATGATTTCATAACAGTATTATCCTCCGGTTTTGGGTTGATGTTTTCGTGAACCATAGACGGAAAATCCGAAAATAAATACAAAAAACATTCCTAATACGACATCCAGCCATCGCCCGTGACGCGAAAAAAACGTGACCCGGCTGTCAATGGGAATTGTATCCACAAACCAGCCGTCCACACCTTGCCGAGCCATGGCTTCTTCGGGCAGGTTCCCGGCCCGGTAATGGCTGCGAATCTCTCCGGTCGGCTCGATCAGACAACTGATGCCGGTATTGACGCTTCGGACAAGACTGATTCGGTTTTCGATACAGCGAAACACACTGATGGCCGTTCGCTGGGACAATTCCGCCATCGGGAGAACTTGCTTGTTCTTAAATCGCACATACCAGCCGTCATTGCTGATATTTACGAGCCAGTCGCACTTTTTGTTCCCGTTTTTGTCCAAAACATGCTTTCGCGTAACAGTCGGGTCCGTATCTTCATAGCAAATCAACACGCCGAACCGGTAAGTCCGCCCGCCCGTCTCCGTCTCAAACGTCGTATAGTCTGTTCCCGCCGTCAGATTATAATCATAGTCATACGGACTCAAGAATAAAATCATTTTATAAATCCATGGCGCGGTTTTTTTAAACGGAATATACTCACCGAACGGTACCAGGTGAATTTTATCATAGCGTTTCAGGTCGGCCTGCCCGTCGGGCCGGTACAGAAAGGCCGAGTTATACTGATCCGTAACATCATATCGCCCGTCCACATTCCCGAACCCGACGGCAGGCGCTCCGAAAAGCACATAACAGCGATTGGTGCAATGCTCCAGTATCTGTTTGTGGAATTGGACCGGGTCGGATGTTTCTTTGCAGTACGAAAGGTATTCGGGATTCATCACTGCCAGCACCATCGTTTCCGGCCAGATAACCAGCTTGGCCCCGGCATCAACGCATTGATGGCTGTGGTTGATTAAGTCAGCGAGAATTTTTGGGCCGTTGTCGATTTCTTCTTTGACATTAGCGGGCACGTTTGGCTGAACCGACCCGACCAACGGTCCCTCGGTCAAATACGCCGCTGTTTGCGACAGACGAAAATGACCGTACCAACATGTCCCCGAAATCAGGATACCGGTCAGAATAGTAGAATAAAAACGCAAATAAAAGCGCGGCGACGTGAGTCGCCCGATAAGCTTCCATTGTTGCTTGATACTCAGTGTCCAATCGACGATTAACCCGTTGACCATCGCAATCAGGACCGAGACCCCCAACGCTCCGAAAATATCGCAAATCTGAATCAGCGGCAGGTGCTCATATTGGCTGTGCGCCAGATAATACCAGCAAAAGCCGGTGTATAAATATCCCTGCAGCGCTTCGGCGCCCACAAAAAGAAGCGGCGCCCAGATAAACAGCGGCCACCCGTTTCGCCGGATAAACCGCACACAATACGCCAGCACCGGCCAGTAAAAGGCCTGCACAACGCTGAATGTCAGATAGCCCGGAAACGTGACGATGTACAGCCAGTGCAGATTCCAGATCCACCAGCACAGACCCACCAGGTACGCCGAAATCAGCAGCCGCCGCGTGGAAATTTTGTCCCCGCACGTCAGCATAAACGGAACCCATGCAACCCATGCCAGCCACGAAACGCCGAACGGCTCCTGAATCACCGTCAGCAACACCGCCGAAAGCACAAAACCCGCTACAGATAGCAGGGGCCCGGCCCCGTGCGAAGCAAGCCCGCAGGGCGACATGTTGTAGCCACGGGCGCCAAGCCCGTGGTCGGAAGGATGTTGCCCTGTCTCATGAGCCCGCGCAGCAGGCGACATAGACATTTTTACCGTTTTTTGCCCCACGTCAAAAAGTCCTTCAAGGCATTTTGTATCAGTCCTGTGTCGTATTTTTTGTTCATGCGCAGTTGATATTGCCGCGTGAAAATACTCAGCAGTTTTTCATTTTCAATCATTGCACTTGCGTCAAAACCGATTTCGACGAACAGCCGTTTTAACTCAAGATATTCCGTAGCGGTCAGCCCATGATTATTCGAAGATTGTTTTTTCAGTTCCACCAGTCGCTTTTTCGTATTTTCAACATAGTTTTCCGAAAGTTCGATCCCGCAGTACTCCCGCCCAAGCTGCATCGCCGCTGCCGCTGTCGTTCCCGACCCGCTGAATGGGTCCAGTACCAAATCGCCCGTGTTGGAACTGGTCGCGATAATCCGCGCCAGCAACAATTCCGGCATCTGGCAGGGGTGCCAGCCTTGCCGTTCCTTGAACGTACCGCACACGCGCGAATACGTATTCCACACATCGTCCGGCATCTTACCCGCCGTGTTAGCGCGTTTGTCGTTATAGACCAGTTGCCGGTCTGACGGCAGCCGAACCGCGTACTCATTAAAGGTAAACTGTTTTTCATCTTTGACAAAATAAAAGATATGCGTATGTGCCCGGGCAAACTTATCTTTCGTCTGCTGGCCGAAGGTATAGTGCCAGATGATCCAGTTCCGACAATGCAGACCCAGTTCTTCACCGATAATCCGCACATGCGCCGCATAATCATCACCGATAGCGATATAGAAAGATCCCGCTGGCTTCAGCACGCCCGCGCACGCCGCCATCCAGTCCCGCGTCCAGTGAATATACTTGTCCTTCTTCAGCGTATCCTTGTACTGGTCGTACTGGTAGCCGATATTGAAAGGGGGGTCGGCAAACACCAAATCCGCAAACGGCTCTTTAATCCCACCCAGCAGTTCAATACAATCGCCGCAGATAATCTGATTTTGAAATTTTCGCATGTGCGTATCATAGCGATTGCTGCGGCAATTTCAAGAACCAAAAAGGAATGGGAACGCGGGCGTCCCGCCCGCAATTATTTTTATGTGCGACCGAGACGGTCGCGTTCCCAGTTTACAGTTGTGTGAGACGATAATCCACCGGTATATCGTAATCGGCATCGACAATCAGATGCAGCTTAAAAACAAACGGAATGCCTCACTTACTCCTTTCTTCTCACGAAACCAACATGTCGAACTGGCTCCGGCAAAACGTCCTATACACCAGCCCGACGGCCGTATCACCGAATGCGGCTAAGTCAGGAGGAGAGTATTACCTTATCGACGAAAAATCCGAAAAATACCCCTTGAGAGAACTGTTTTGCCTCTAATGTACAGACACACCCGATTCCTATAAAATCGGATTTTCGGGTTTGTCGGGCGTGTCAGATTGGCTATAATGAACTATCTGGAAATTGCCGGCGACTTTGACGGATGAGCGAATTAAACAGGGTATAACCACTTATTTGGGAGACAATTATGAGAAGTGATACGGTTAAGAAGGGGTTTCAGCGTGCGCCTCACCGCGGATTGCTGCATGCCTGCGGTGTGAAATCAGAGGATATGAACAAGCCGTTTATTGCGGTGTGCAACAGTTATTGTGATGTGGTGGCCGGGCATGTTCATCTGCAGGAAGTAGGGCGGGTTATAAAAAAGGCGATTCGCGCCGCCGGCGGTGTGCCGTTTGAGTTTAATACGATAGCGGTCTGTGATGGGGTGGCGATGGGGCATACGGGGATGAAGTATTCGCTGCCGTCGCGTGAACTGATTGCCGATTCGGTTGAAACCATGATGCAGGCTCATCGTTTCGACGCCATGATTTGTATTCCGAACTGTGATAAGATTGTGCCGGGGATGCTGATGGCGGCAATGCGGCTGAATATTCCGACGCTGTTTGTTTCCGGCGGTCCGATGGCCGCGGGCAAAGGCAAAGACGGCAAAGCGACCGACCTGATTTCGATTTTCGAAGGTGTTGCTAAATACAATGCGAAAAAGATTTCAGAGGAAGACTTAGCCGACTTGGAATACGCCGGCTGTCCGACGCCGGGGAGTTGTTCGGGGATGTTTACCGCTAACAGCATGAACTGTCTGTGCGAGGCGATTGGGATGGCGCTGCCGGGCAACGGGACGATTTTGGCTGTCGATCCGAAGCGACAGGACCTTTATAAGCAGGCCGCGGCGCGCATTGTCGCCATGGCGGTCACCGATAGCCCCAAGCCGCTGGAGATTGTGACTGAAAAGTCGATTGATAATGCGTTTATCCTGGATATGGCAATGGGCGGCTCGACGAATACGGTGCTGCATACGCTGGCGATTGCGAATGAGGCCGGTGTGGATTATAGTCTGGAACGCATCAATGCGATCAGTGCCAAATGCCCGAATATCTGCAAGGTGTCTCCGTCCAGTGCCTGGCACATGGAAGATGTGGATGCGGCCGGGGGCATCAGTGCGATTCTCGGCGAAATCAGCAAAATTGACGGGCTGCTGAATACCGATTGCATGACAGTCTCCGGCGTAACACTGGGCGAACGCATTAAAGGCGCGGGCACGAAAAATCCGAACTGTATTCATACGTTGGAAAATGCGTATTCCAAAACAGGTGGGCTGGCGATTTTGCATGGCAATCTTGCGCCCAAGGGCTGTGTGGTCAAGGCCGCGGGCGTGGCGCCCGCAATGCTAACGCATAGCGGCCCGGCCGTCATCTTTGAAAGTCAGGAAGAGGCCTGCGACGGCATTCTTGGCGGCAAGGTCAAGGCGGGCGATGTCGTGGTGATTCGCTATGAAGGGCCGCGCGGCGGGCCGGGGATGCAGGAGATGCTGTCGCCGACGAGCTATATCATGGGGGCCGGGCTGGGTGAGTCGGTGGCACTGATTACGGACGGACGTTTTTCCGGCGGGACGCGCGGGGCGTGCATCGGACATATCAGTCCCGAGGCGGCGGTCGGCGGACCGATTGCGCTGGTTAAAGAAGGCGATGTCATCGAGGTTGATATCCCGAACAACACAATCAATGTCAAAATAGATGATGCCGAACTGGCCGCACGTAAAAAAGAATGGAAACCCCGCAAGCCCAGCATTACAACGGGGTATGTGGCTAAGTATGCCAGTATGGCGACCAGCGCCGACACCGGCGCGATTTTGAAATGGGATTAAATAGTATGCGAATGATGTTAATTACTTTTGCTGCAGTTGCTTTTTCCTTTACGTTGGGTTGTCAAGATGAAACAGGGTCAACGGAGAAGTTTTGGAAGCCACTACCTGAGCAAATACAAAAAGCAGAAATTATCGCCCAGAAATATGCAGAGATAAAATTAAAAGTTCCTAAGGATATTCTTGAAAGAGCCAAGTACTCCGCATATGGCTTTTATCGAGATGGAAGAAAAATAGTGTATCTGGAATTTTTTGATCCTGAGTTTTTTCCGGATTGGGAAAACAAAGGAGGAATGTTAGGCGGATTTCCACACTATTATTGTATTTCTGTTGATTGTAATAAGATGAAAGTTGTTGATTCTTACGCTTGTGAAGAATAGTTGTAGAGTGGGTGGTTTCCACCTATTGATTTTAAGATGGTTTGAAGATGCTGGATTCGGCGCCGTTTGCGGGGATGACAGGGAAGACGCGAGAACGACCAAAAAGAAAGTATAGGAATTATTTTGATTAATAAAAATTGGTATTCATGCGGGTTGAATTTTGAGTGTATTGGTTGCGGGAACTGCTGCGCGGGGCCGGACGAGGGGTATATCTGGATAACGAAGCCGGAGATTGAGTTTCTGGCCGAGCATTTGGAAATAAACATCGAAGCGGTCAAACAAAAGTATCTGAAACGTTTCGGCCTGCGTTACAGCATCAAAGAAAACAAGTCGACCAAAGACTGCATTTTCCTGACGGCGGCAAAAGGCGGCTGTCGGGGGTGTGCGGTTTACCCGGTGCGTCCGAATCAATGCCGAACATGGCCGTTTTGGGATACGAATTTATCCGGTGCGGATGCGTGGAACATCGCGGCGACACGCTGCCCCGGTATCAACCGGGGGCGGTTTTACGTGTTTGAAGAAATCGAAGCGATCCGGAAACAAAAGCAATGGTGGAAAGCAAAAAAAATCTAAATTCTAATACTACAGCGCCACATAATTATGAATTACCCTGAAAACAACAACGTAAATTCTCGACTTCGATGCCCAAGGCTCGCAACTTCTGCCGCTTTCGCAGGACATGATGTTCTCTTGCCTGCTGATTGTGCTTTTGG
>JADHXS010000114.1 GCA_016782835.1 Phycisphaerae bacterium
CAGTTATTGTATTTATTTCATTGATATTTGTATGTGTCGATTCCATCGAATGTCCCATAATAAGATATTGATGCAGTTATGTCCTGTTTTAGTATCGGAGAAAAGGGCGGCGGGCTTGACCGGGAAGATACAAAAAAAGCCAGATCCCATAACAGAATCTGGCTTCGGAGGAGGGTGATGAAAAGCTTAAATTATAATATCTTATTACTTTATATATCGATAAACGGGACTTTGTTTCTTTAAAAAAAAATAAATTCTCACATCAAAACAACAGATATTGACAAAAAAGGCTTTATAGAGCGTTCACGTCCGATTTTATCGGGCGTAAAAAAGCCCTTGCATTGAATTTACGAGTATCGGTATACTATCCGCATCTTCTTTTATCGGGAAAATGCTTATGGACAAGAAAGTTACGATTTCAGATTTAATGGATGCCAAACAGGCCGGTCGTAAAATTGTGGCGGTGAGCTGTTATGATTATACAACGGCTCGGCTGGTCAGCCAGTCCGATGTGGATATGATTCTGGTGGGCGATTCTGCTGCTCAGGTCATTCTGGGCCATGATACAACGCTGCCGGTGACGATGGATTTCATGGTAACGATTACCACGGCCGTTCGAAAGGCAGCACCGGCTGTCTGTCTGGTGGCCGATATGCCGTTTTTATCCTATCAGACGTCTATTGCCGATGCGGTTAGGAATGCGGGTCGTTTTTTTCAGGAAGCGGGTGCTCAAATTGTTAAAATCGAAGTGACCGCAGCACACCTGGATGTTATCAAGGCCGTCAGTGATGCCGGTATGGCGGTCATGGCGCATATCGGCATTCGCCCCCAGCGCATCACCAAACTCGGCAAACTCAAAGCCGAAGGAACCACAGCCGAGTTGGCAGTGGAACTGGCTGCATTGTCCCAAAAGATGGTTCAGGCCGGCGCAAGCTCGCTATTGCTGGAGGGCACGGCTCGGGAGGTTTCTAAAATTGTTACCCAAAACAGTCCTGTACCTGTTATCAGTTGCGGTTCCGGACCGGACTGTGATGGGCAAATCCTGATTATTTCGGATATTCTTGGATTGAACACCGATTCTAAGCCGAAATTTGCAAAACACTTTGGTCAACTGGGCCAATCCGTCATTCAGGCGGTCAGTGACTATGCCAACCAGGTTCGACAGGGCACTTATCCGGATGATGACTATTGTTATCATATCAAACCGGGACAGATGGAAAAACTCCAACAGATGATAGCGAATTTGAGTTGAGAGAAGGCGAGATGATGCCGGAAGAACACAATGGAATCTCAGAAATGACGATCAGGCCGGTTTTTCTTGTGGACCGCCAAGTCTTTCAAGGGTATTGCTCCTACATTCGCCGAATTTTAGTGGGATTGACAGGAACGGCCCATGCATCGGCACTGGTTTGTCCGTCCTGTGTGAATACGGAAGCAATTTTATGTCCATCCGTTGAACAAATTGAACATCCTGCGTTGCGGCTGCCGGTTTTCTGGTATCCCAATCGCCGTATTCTTCTTGAACGCCTGAGTCGATTCAAACCGACGATTCTTCATGCATTTTATCCCGGGCAGATTCACTTGGCCCATTGGCTTTCTCAGCAGCTTGATATTCCGTATGTGCTGACGCTGCATCGTTCGACCGCCCAATGGCTTCGTTTTGAAAAATCGATTCGCGATGCGGCCGGAATTATTGCTCCCTCTGAAACCGTCGCTGACCATCTTCAAAAGAACTGGCCGGGACTTAGCGAACGAATCAAACGCATCCATATCGGCAGTTTCGTGGAGGACTCCTGTCGCTGTTTTTTCCGGAGCGGTCAGATTGCCAGCCTGATTGCAATTCATCCCCTGGATGATGCTTCCGTTTTTAAACCCTTTCTGAATGCGGTGCGTCATCTCGTCTTGGACGGATTTGATTTGATGGTGGTGATGATGGGTAAGGGACGAAAAGAAAAACATATTCGCCGACAGATTCGCATCCTGGGACTGATATCTGTGGTGACGGTTATTCCGCCCATGCGTCCGGTACGCTCGATTTTCAGCGGGGCGGATATTTATCTGCATTTGGAAGATACCGGCGGCTTTGATGCGCGGCTGTTGGAAGCGATGGCGGTTGGGTTGGCGGTTGCCGGCGTGTCTGAAAAAAGCAGCGGGCTTCTGCATGATGGACAAACGGCTTGTTTCTGGGATGGTGCGGATGAACTGAGTATTTACGGGTGTCTGAAAAAACTGCTGGGCCAGCGGGCAGAAACTCGTCAACTGGCCATTAATGGACAGGCGCATCTGCGCAAGCACAACAGTGTCAGCCGCATGGTCGATGAATTGATGAAAACCTATATCGAAGCACAACACTGGTACAAAGACCACTATAAAGAACTTGAAAAAGAATCGGTGATGATCGGATAAAAAAAGCCCAAAACAAAACTGTTTTGAGCATTAAAATTTTGAAATTCGAAGTTGTTTCGGATTTCGTGTTTAGAATATTCGAAATTCCCCCTGTTATTTCAACAAGCCGTAATCTTTCAGGGTCTGCTGTAAAACCGCTTCCAGCTGTTCATTCAGATTGGTCATGGGCAAACGCATTTCGTCAGAAGCCATGTTCAGCATGGCCATTGCGGCTTTAATCGGAATCGGATTCGTGGCCAGGGTCAGCATGTTTTTCGACAAAGCGAACAGTTTACGGTGCCATTTGCGGGCGGAGACAAAATCCCCTTCGAGAATTAAATCTGTCATAGCTTTAACATCGGTGGGGACAATATTCGCCACAACACTGATAACACCTTTGCCGCCGACCGAAGCCAGCGGCAGGGTCAGTGAATCATCGCCGGACAAAATCGTCAAATCACATCGCATGGCGATTTCACTGGCCTGGTCCAGGCGGCCCGATGCTTCTTTGACGGCAACAACATTTTCCAACTCCGCCAACCGTGCGATGGTTTCCGCTGTCAGGCCACAGCCGCCGCACCTGCCCGGGATGTTATACAGTACCATCGGCAAATCTACCTCTTCGGCAATCGCCTTAAAATGTTCGTAGAATCCTTCCTGGGTGGGCTTGTTATAATAAGGGGCCACCTGAAGCGAAGCATCCGCGCCGACTTTTTTGGCATAGGCTGTCAGTTCGATGGCTTCGGCGGTGCTGTTGGAACCGGTTCCTGCGACGACGGGGATTTTCCCGCCGGCAACTTCGACGACACGTTTGATCACCTGTTTGTGTTCTTCATAGCTCAACGTGGGCGATTCTCCGGTCGTGCCGACAGGTACCAATCCGTCTGTCCCGCTTTCGAGGTGAAACTCCACCAACTCGGTCAGTGTTTCAAAATCGACCTGTCCGTCCGAAAACGGGGTAATGAGTGCAACGAGTGTTCCGCTAAACATTTATTCATCTCCTTATTTTATTAAGGACATTCAATCAACAATTTCATTTCTTCCGTGGCCTCACGTATGCCCACCAAAACCGCCCGGCTGATAATACTGTGGCCGATATTAAATTCGCATAGCCCCTCGATTTTCGCGACAGGGCGGATATTGCGATAGGTCAGTCCGTGTCCGGCGTGAACGACCAAGCCCGCTGCCATGGCAATATCCCGTCCGTCTTGCAGTTCGTTGAGTCGTTTTTCGATGATGCTGTCCTTTGTGGCATTGGCGTACTGGCCGGTGTGAAGTTCAATCGCGTCGCATCCGGCTTCGGCGGTTGCCAGAATCTGTTTTTCGTTCGGCAAAATAAAAGTACTGACCAGAATGTCTTTTTTGTGCATCCGTTTGGTAATCGCCGCTAACCGCTTTTCAAATTTCACGCAGTCCAGCCCGCCTTCGGTCGTCAGCTCGGCGCGGTTTTCCGGAACCAGCGTAACCTGATCGGGGCGGACTTTCTCGGCGATCTTGACAATCGATTCGTTTAGACACATTTCCAGGTTAAACTTGCAGGCGACCGTTTCCTTCAGAACATGCACATCCCGGTCGTTGATGTGTCGCCGGTCCTGACGCAGATGCACGGTGATGCCGTTAGCTCCGGCCAGTTCGCACTGCACCGCCGCCCATACCGGGTCCGGCTCGTCGGTCTGACGCGCCTGACGAATCGTCGCGATATGGTCAATATTGACATTCAGTAAAGCCATAATAAATCCTTAACCGTTTAAACAAACGCGCATTATAACGCATTGGTTGGCACCTGCAAGAAAATTTGAAGCCTTTTTATTTCAGAGACTTGTGCTTGCTGGAGGGATTTTTTTCAGGTACACTATACACATGGAGCTAACGGATAAAACAGCGATTATTACCGGTGCCGGCGGCCAGTTGGGGCAGGCCGTTGCATTGTCACTTGCGGACAAGGGACTGGATTGTGTCTGTCACTACCACACCAGTGAAGAAGCGGTCCGGCAGGTGGTTCAGTCAATCCGGCAGCAGGGCCGAAAGGCTGTTGCCGTTAAGGCGGATTTAGCAGATGCCGATGCGACCGACATTATTTTCCAAAAAGCCAAAGAACTCGGCCCTGTGAGGGTACTCATCAATTCAGCCTCTATTTTTGCACGGCAGCCGCTGGGGACTTTTTCACAGGCCGATGTCTCGAGACTAATAGTGGTCAATCTGACGGCGCCGCTGCTTTTATGTAATGCGTTTGCGGCGTATCTCAAACGGCAAGGGGCCGACTCCCAAAACGTCGAAGAACCCTTCGCCGCGATTATTAACCTGGTTGATGTGGCGGGGGTAAAACCGTGGGGTAAATATAGTCCCTATTGTGCCTCGCGTGGGGGACTGATTGCCGCGACAAAATCACTGGCTAAAGAACTGGCTCCCGGCGTGACCGTCAATGCCATTGCCCCCGGCATTGTGACCTGGCCGGGCAAGATGGATCCGTCCGAAGAGCAGAAACAACTGAAAATGATTCCTGCCGGCAGATTCGGCAACTCGAAAGACATCACCCGAACCATCGAATTTCTACTCGACAACCCCTACATCACCGGACAGACAATCTGCGTGGATGGGGGAAGAAGCATTTGAATTTGATTCGTTACATTGTATCGTGAATTGTTTTTATTTATAAATGATCAGTGAAATCTATGTAATCTATGGACTAAATAATGCTGTTAACGTTAGCCAATTTGGTGACCATTTCACGAATTCTGTTGATTCTGCCGTTTGTGATGTGTCTGCTCAAGGCGGCCAATCCGGCGTACAGTTCATCGATGCGATGGGCGGCATTGGGAATATTTACGGTCATGGCGGCCAGTGACGCACTCGACGGTTATCTGGCCCGTGTCAAAAAACAGACCTCGTCACTGGGCGCATTTCTGGACCCGTTGGCGGACAAACTCATGATTACCTGCGCCAGTGTCATTCTTGCACTGCCGCAGACAGCGGTAGAGGGATTTCGCCTGCCGCTGACGGTGGTGGTGCTCATTATTGGTAAAGATACGCTGCTCTTATTGGGTTTTGCGGTGACCTATTTTCTGACCGGCAGCGTCCACATCAAGCCCGTATGGGCAGGCAAGGCCTCGACCTTTTTCCAGATTTGCATGGTCTTGTCTCTCCTGATTGGGCCGGAAGTTTCCGCTCAATTGAAACTTTGGCCGATTCTGGTGCGTCTGATATGGTGGACGACCGGATTTTGGGCGTTAATGGCAACTTTTGTTTACATTTGGCGGGGAATTCGGTATATTGAGCGGTTTGAAAACGAGACCAGGACACAATCCTGACAATTGGGAACAATAACTGCATGAGCATGATTAGTGAAATACCGGACATTCTGGAAGATTTAAAACAGGGCAAAATGATTGTCCTGATCGATGACGAAGACCGTGAGAACGAGGGCGATTTAGTCTGTGCGGCCGAGTTGGTCACGCCGGAAATCATTAATTTCATGGCAACACATGGCCGCGGCATGATTTGTGTGCCGTTGACCGGCGAGCAGTGTGATCGATTGAATTTGTATCCCCAAAGTGCTGACAATACAGCCCGACTGGGAACGGCATTTACGGTTACGGTCGATGCCAGAGAAAATATCACTACCGGTATCAGCGCCGCGGACCGCGCTCATACGATCCGTATCATTGCCGACTCGAAATCTAAACCGTCGGACCTGGCTCGTCCGGGGCATGTCTTCCCGCTGCGCGCGCGGGATGGTGGGGTGCTGGTGCGTGTAGGCCAAACCGAAGGTGCTGTGGATTTGATGCGATTAGCCGGATTACAGCCGGCGGGCGTCATCTGCGAGATTATGAATGATGACGGCACCATGGCCCGGATGCCGGATCTGGAAAAATACTGTGGAAAATTCAACCTGAAAATAACGTCCATCGCCAAGCTGGTGGAATACCGTTTTCAGCGGGAACAGCACATTCACCGCGTTCAGCACATCAAACTGCCGACCGATTACGGTGAGTTTAAAATGATCGGCTATGAAAGCCCCGGCACGACGGAACCGCATCTGGCTTTGTGCAAGGGCGGCGTGGGGGATCTGGACGAGACCGGCAAGCCGATTCAGCACGATGAATCCGTTTTGATTCGCGTCCATTCAGAATGTATGACCGGCGACTTATTCCATTCGCAGCGGTGTGAATGTGGCTACCAGATGATTACAGCCATGCAAATGATCGAAGATGCGGGCAAAGGCGCCTTGATTTATCTGCGTCAGGAAGGTCGGGGTATCGGGCTGGCGAATAAACTCCATGCCTACAAACTTCAGGAGCAGGGACTGGATACGGTGGATGCGAATATTAAACTGGGTTTTCTGGCCGACAAACGCGACTATGGCATCGGGGCACAAATCTGTCGGGATTTGGGATTGACAAAAGTACGGATTCTGACCAACAATCCGAAAAAGGTTTCCCGCCTGGAAGTGTACGGAATTAAAGTCGTCGAACAGATTCCGCTCAGAGCCGTTCCCACGGAGCATAATCGCAAATATCTGGAAACAAAAAAAATTCGATTCGGGCACCTTTTGGATGAAGACCTATAAGCAGCACATTTTTTTAATTCCAATCCGGAAGCGTTTTTGGATGTGGATTGCCATGGCAGGCATGTTTGTTGGTGGCTGTGGAAGCCCGGCGGCTCAGAATAAGCCGATCCCGCAGCCAGTGCAGGATTTTACCATCCAGTGTACTGGTTCAGCGTGAATTGGACAAATGCCTTTCACGATTAACTCTTAAACTTGCCTTCGGCAAGAGGTTTTTAAAGGCATAAGAAGGCTCTGAATTATCTGCTGAACGCCTCACAAATGGGATGGCAGATGTATA
>JADHXS010000115.1 GCA_016782835.1 Phycisphaerae bacterium
CAATCCGTCGGCGCCGGCGGCGACCGCGGCCAGGCACATCGACGGTACCATGTAGGCGTGTCCGGTACCGTGCGAGGGGTCAATGATGATGGGCAGATGCGTGCGTTCGCGCAGGGCGGGGATGACCGCCAGCGGCAGGGTGTTTCGCACGTATTTTTCAAAGGTGCGGATGCCGCGTTCGCACAGGATGACATTCGGGTTGCCCGCGTTAATGATGTATTCGGCGGCCAGCAGAAATTCGTCGAGTGTGGCGCTCATGCCGCGTTTGAGCAGAACGGGCTTGTCAGTCTTGCCGACGGCTTCGAGCAGGGGATAATGCTGCATATTGCGTGCGCCGATCTGTAAACAATCGCTATATTCGGTTACGGCATCGACCTGTTCGAGTCCGATGACTTCGGTGACAACGGCAAGGCCGGTTTCAGCGCGGGCTTCGGCAAGAATTTTCAAGCCTTCGATGCCCAGTCCCTGGAAGCTATAGGGGCTGGTTCGGGGCTTGAATGCGCCGCCGCGAAGCCCGATGCATCCGGCTTCTTTGGCCGCGCGGGCGGTATTCACTATCTGCTCGCGGCTTTCGACGGCACAGGGTCCGGCGATGATACCGACTTTGGCGCCGCCAACAGGAAAGCGGTTGGGGCCAATGGCGATCTGTGTTTTTTCTTTTTTGACTTCCAGCGAGGCCATTTTGTAGGGCGCCAGAATTGGTACGACGGACTCGACCATCGGGGCGTTTTCAATAGCGCCTTTATCGACGGCTCGCTTGTCGCCGATATAGGCGATAACGGTGCGGTCGGTGCCGTAGATGGGGTGGTCCTTGAGGCCGTATTCACGCACCAGGTCGATGACATGCTGGATTTGTTCTTTGCCGGCGCCGGGTTTCATGACAACAATCATGGTTTCGTTTCCTTTTCAGAGTTTCTGAATATTCTTACATTTGATTTACTCCCTGGATTCCCGCCTTCGCGGGAATGACATTCCTTGGCGGGGATGACAAGCGAGTCAGTGTCAGGAGCATAGCAGTTTTTGGGGCAAATGTCCAGCAGCTTTCTGATTTGACAATGCGGGTTGACCTGCTAAAATAGCCGGGAAAATGACAACGAGAGGCGGATATGAAATTATTAGTTCTGGCAGACATACACAGGGATTTGAACCATCTTTTTTGTATTGAATCGGTTATTTCTGAATGTGACGGGATTATTATTGCCGGCGACATCACCGATTTCGGGGGGGATGAGCAGGCCCGGTTTGTGATTTCGACATTAACAACTTACGGTAAACCACTTCTGGCTGTACCGGGGAATTGTGATCTGCCGGGAGTTGAAGACGTGCTGCAGAAAAATAAAATCAATCTTCACGGCAACAAAATCGACTGCGGCGGTTTACAGTTCGTTGGTGTCGGCGGCTCGTTGCCGTGTCCGGGAACGACGCCCAACGAAGCGTGCGAAAATGATTTTCGCGATATTCTTGAGAAGGGAGTTTCAGGTCTTTCTTCTCAAGACAATCTTGTACTGGTCACGCATCAGCCTGCCTGGGGAGGCCAACTGGACATAGACGGTTCGGGTCGACATACCGGCAGCCGGGCTGTTCGCGAATTTATCGAGCAACACCAGCCGATTCTTGCCATTTCCGGCCACATGCACGAGGCCTATGGCACAGACAAACTCGGTGCAACGGTGCTTATCAATCCCGGCCCGTTTCGGCAGGGACGATACGCGGTGGTTGAAATCAAAGACAGGCAAATTCAAATACAGTTGTGTCCGTAGGATCCGTTTTTCAGGGAGGTAAAAATGTTTGAAAAATTTGAACAGCTTAGCCCGGTCCTGCAAGCTCTACTGGCCACCCTGTTTACTTGGGGCGTTACGGCATTGGGTGCTGCGGCAGTATTTCTTGCCAAGGATATCAGCCGTAAAGTGCTTGATTTTATGCTTGCCTTTGCGGGTGGGGTTATGATCGCGGCCAGTTTCTGGTCGCTGCTGGCCCCCGGTATCGAGATGGCTGAAAATCAGGGCAAGATAGCCTGGATTCCGGCGGCGGTGGGTTTTTTGCTGGGTGGTGCGTTCATTCGTTTAATTGATGTCGTATTACCCCACCTGCATTTGGGGTATCCGATGAGCGAGGCTGAAGGTATTCATACACACTGGCGGCGTGCGACGCTGCTGGTGCTGGCGATTACCCTGCACAATATTCCCGAAGGGCTGGCGGTCGGCGTGGCGTTCGGAGCACTGAAATACGGCCTGACCGAAACCAGCTTTGCGGCGGCGTGTGCCTTGGCGGTAGGTATTGGTATCCAGAATTTTCCTGAGGGGCTGGCCGTCTCGGTGCCACTGCGTCGGTTGGGTTTGAGTCGGTTGAAAAGTTTCTGGTACGGCCAGTTATCCGGCGTAGTCGAGCCTGTTGCCGGGGTTATTGGGGCCGCGGCGGTGATATTGGTGGAGCCGCTGCTGCCATACGCATTGAGTTTTGCGGCCGGGGCGATGATTTTTGTGGTGGTCGAAGAGGTTATCCCTGAATCCCAGCGGGAAGGCAATGTGGATTTGGCTACCACCGGCGTTATGGTTGGGTTCGCTGTCATGATGATTCTCGATGTTGCGTTGGGCTAAAATTGTCTGTTGGTATATTGGGAAACTCACCATCCTGCCAATTCCCGTGATTCTTACCGCATTTTGTGAAAATACTTGATGATGGGGTGGCGACACTGTATAATCACGCAAATTTTGAACATAGTGAATTAACGGACTGTATATATAGCTTAAAAGCAGGGATTTTTAATGCCTAAACGCAAGGATATCAAGAAGATTCTCATCATCGGCTCAGGGCCTATTGTCATCGGGCAGGCGTGTGAATTTGACTATTCCGGCGCCCAGGCGTGCAAGGTGCTGCGTCAGGAGGGGTATAAGGTTGTGCTGGTCAACAGCAACCCGGCGACCATCATGACGGACCCGGAAATGGCGGACCGGACTTATATTGAGCCGATTACGCCGGACGTTGTGGCCAAAATTATTCAGAAAGAACGACCGGACAGTCTCTTGCCAACGCTTGGCGGACAGACGGGGCTTAATACTGCTGTTGCCTTAGCGGAAAACGGCACGCTAAAAAAATACAACGTGCGACTGCTGGGAGCGAACCTGCGGTCCATCAAGCGGGCCGAAGAACGGGACCGTTTCAAAAAAATTATTCAGGATATCGGGCTGGACGTGCCGCGAAGCGGTTATGCCCATTCGTGGACCGAAGCGCAGAAGATTCTGGTAGAGGTCGGCTTGCCCGCGATTATTCGGCCGTCGTATACGCTCGGCGGCATGGGCGGCAATGTGGCGTATAATAAGGAAGAGTACGAGAAGTTTGTTCAGTGGGGTTTGCAACTGTCGCCTAAAAACCAGGTGCTGATTGAAGAATCGGTTGTCGGCTGGAAGGAATTTGAGCTGGAAGTGATGCGAGACCGCAAGGACAATGTGGTGATTGTCTGCTCGATTGAGAATCTGGACCCGATGGGGATTCATACCGGTGACAGCATAACGGTGGCTCCGGCTCAGACGCTGACCGATAAAGAATATCAGATTATGCGGGACGCGTCGCTGAAGATTATTCGGGCGATTGGTGTGGAAACGGGCGGTTCGAATATCCAGTTCGCGGTCAATCCGAAGAACGGCAAGCTGTATGTGATTGAGATGAACCCGCGTGTGTCGCGAAGCTCTGCACTGGCATCGAAGGCGACGGGTTTCCCGATTGCCAAAATCGCGTCGCTGCTGGCGGTGGGGTATACGCTGGATGAGATTCCGAATGATATTACGAAGAAGACGCCGGCATGTTTTGAGCCGACGATTGACTATGTGGTGACGAAGTGGCCGCGGTTTACGTTTGAGAAATTCCAGCAGACGGCTCCGGAACTGACGGTGCAGATGAAGTCGGTGGGCGAGGCGATGGCGATTGGCCGGACGTTCAAGGAATCGCTGCAAAAGGCAATTCGCTCGCTGGAAATCGACCGGTATTCGCTAGACGGGCGGCATACAAGGGCGGGAATAGACAAGTATCAGCTCAAGGATAAACTGCGAATCAACTGCTGGGATAAGTTGTGGTATATTGCCGAGGCGTACCGGCGGAAGTTTACCACGGAGAAAATTTTCAAGCTGACGAATATTGACCCGTGGTTTTTGGATAACATCCGCGATATTATTCTGCTTGAGGCGAAGATTAAAAAGACGCCGCTGTCGAAAATGACGGCTGGTCTGCTCAAACAGGTCAAGGAATACGGATTCAGCGATAAGTATGTCGCCGGGCTGTTGGGCGTTGATGAGACGAAATTCCGTGCCCATCGAAAAGATAAAGGTGTGGTGGCGGTTTATAAGATGGTGGATACGTGCGGGGCGGAGTTTGCGGCTGCGACGCCGTATTTGTATTCGACATACGAAGAAGAGTGCGAAGCCAATCCGACGAATAAGCGAAAGATTATGATTCTCGGCGGCGGGCCGAATCGTATCGGGCAGGGCATCGAGTTTGACTATTGCTGTGTGCATGCTGCTTTTGCGTTGCGGGAGATTGGCGTCGAATCGATTATGGTCAACTGCAACCCGGAGACGGTTAGTACGGACTATGACACGTCGGACAGGCTGTATTTTGAGCCGCTGACGTACGAAGATGTGATGTCGATTGTGGACCGGGAAAAGCCGGATGGTGTGATCGTGCAGTTTGGCGGGCAAACCCCGCTGAAACTGGCGAATGCGTTGTGGGCAGCGGGGGTTCCGATTATCGGGACCAGTCCGAAAAGCATCAGCCGGGCCGAAGACCGCAAATTGTTTAACCAGGTCGTCAACAAGCTGAAACTTCGCCAGCCGTACAGCGGGACGGCATACAACTACGAAGAAACGCTGAAAATTGCTAAGAAACTTGGCTATCCGCTGTTAATTCGGCCGTCGTTTGTGTTAGGCGGGCGGGCGATGGATATTGTCTATGACGAAGCGACTCTGAGGGAATGTGTGGAGGAAGCGATTGAGGTTTCCGGCGAGCACCCGATTTTGATTGACAAGTTTCTTGATGATGCGACCGAACTGGATGTCGATGCCATTTGCGACGGTCATACGGTTGTCATCGGCGGAATCATGGAGCATATTGAGGAAGCGGGCGTGCATTCCGGCGACAGCGCGTGCAGTTTGCCGCCAATGTCGCTGCCGTCGAAGATTATCAAAGAAATCAAACGGCAGACAAAACTGCTGGCCAAAGAGCTGGATGTTCTGGGGCTGATTAATATTCAGTTTGCGGTTAAGGATAATGATATTTACATTCTTGAAGTCAACCCGCGTGCGTCGCGAACGATTCCGTTCGTCAGCAAGGCGATTGGTGTGCCGCTGGCGAAAATGGCGGCGAAGGTGATGGCGGGCAAGACGCTTAGGGAACTTGGCTTTACCCATGAAATTGAGCCGGAACATTACGCGGTCAAGGAAGCGGTTTTCCCGTTTATGAAATTCCCGGGTTCGGATGTGATTTTGGGACCGGAGATGCTTTCGACCGGCGAGGTGATGGGGCTTAGTGATGATTTTGGGATGGCGTATGCCAAATCCCAAATTGCCGCCGGTACGGATCTGCCGATGAAAGGAACAGTCTTCATCAGCGTCAGGAATCAGGATAAAGAACGTGCGGTCGAGGTCGGCCGGAAACTTCATGAGTTGGGTTTTAAGATTTTAGCCACGCGCGGTACCTGTATCAAACTCATTGAAAACAATGTGCCTTCGGAGTTTGTCCGTAAGGTGATTGAAGGGCGGCCTAACATCGTTGATTTGATGATTGATGATGCCGTTGATTTAATCATCAATACGACAGTGGGTGAGCAGTCTATCAAGGATTCATTTGTGATTCGCCGCACGGCACTGGATCGGCAGATTCCGTATGCGACAACCATTCGCGGGGCCGCGGCCATGACCCAGGCGATTGAGACACTGCAAAAACGAGCGATGAATGTCAAGGCGATTCAGTTGTATTATAAATAAGAATACAGGAATACAGGAATATAAGGATATACGACGTGAAAGCGATTTTACTGCTTGAAGACGGAATGATATTTAAGGGCACGTCATTCGGTGCCGAAGGCATCCGGTGCGGCGAGGTGGTCTTCAATACGGCGATGACGGGTTATCAGGAAATCCTGACCGACCCTTCGTATCATGAGCAGATCATTACGATGACCTATCCGATGATTGGCAATTATGGTACGAATGCCTTGGATTGGGAGTCCCGCAAACTGTTTTGTGCAGGACTGGTTGTTAAGGAAAACTGTCCGTATCCGAGTAATTTCCGCAGTCAGGATTCGCTGAGCGATTATCTGAAAGAAAACGGCGTTGTCGGGCTTGAAGGCATTGATACGCGAAAACTGGTCAAACATATTCGCGAGCAGGGTGCGATGCGGGGGATTATTTCCTCGACGGAACAGCGTATTCCGGTGTTGAAAAAGATGCTGGATGCATATCCGGGGCTTGTCGGACGGGATATTGTTAAAAATGTTGCGGCCAAAAAAGGCTACAAATGGAATAAGGGCGTGGTTGATGTTATTAAAAATGAAGAGCTGCTGCCCAAGACAAAATATAAAGTCATTGCCTATGATTTCGGCGTCAAGCAGAATATTCTGCGGCTGCTGCGGTCGCATGGTTGTGATGTGGAGGTCGTGCCTGCCAAGACCCCGGCCGAAAAAGTATTAGCCAAAAAACTGGACGGTATTTTCCTGAGCAACGGCCCCGGCGACCCGGCTCCGGTGACCTATGCGGTTGAAAATATTCGAAAGTTGCTGGGGAAAGTACCCATCTTCGGGATTTGTTTAGGACATCAGTTGTTGTCGCTGGCACTGGGTGGAAAAACCTATAAGCTGAAATTCGGACATCGCGGGGCCAATCATCCGGTCAAAAACCTGGATACGGGCGAGATAGAGATTACCAGCCAGAACCACGGTTTCTGTGCGGACCTGGAATCGTTTAAGGGGTTGGGTGTG
>JADHXS010000019.1 GCA_016782835.1 Phycisphaerae bacterium
TGCTCCTGAAATTTCCCTTCTGACCATCCCTTAAACATCCTGACCTGCCGGTTGCTTTTGGCCTGCGGGGAAAGGTGTTGGCCCGCTTCGGGGCCGTAATTAGCCGGCTTAGGGAACTCGACGCCATCGTAGAGGTCGTCATATTCCGGGTCGGGCGATGCCGGACCATGAGGGGCCTTGAAACTGACTGACAGACAGAAGGGTTTGCCGCTTTTTGAAGCTTCTTTGATGAAATCCTGACCCGCCGCTCCCAGTGCCCGTGTCGTATGGGGATATGTATCTTTGAATTTTGCAATATAACCATTTTCAGCGCTTTTATATTTCCCCTGACCGGGCCAGCCCGCCCAGAAATCAAAATCGTCTTTCGGCATTGCTTCTTCTTTATGCCAGACTCCCTCGGACCCGAGACCGTCCACAACACCGAAACCAAACTTGCCCGCAAAGCCCACATAGTACCCCGCTTTTCTCAACTGCACCGGATAGGACAGATCAAACAACTTTCTGTCCAGCGGGCCATGCTGAAAACTGCATCCGGTCTTGTACTCGTGCATCCCGGTCATCACGATGGCTCGACTGGGCATACAGATCGAGGTATTGTTGTAATGGTTAGCAAAGATAATGCCTTCATTGCCGATTTTGTCCAAGTGAGGCGTCTTGATGTATTTGTTGCCCATGCATCCCAGCGAATCATACCGCTGGTCATCGGAAAAAAGAAAGACAATATTCGGCCGCTTTTCATCAACAGACGATTTCGAATTGACCGCACATGAAAGTCCCGTCAATACCGTCACGGCCGCACCAACACACACAAGCCCTAAAAACAACCGCTGTCTAAAGTCATTTACTTCAATCATCGAAAACACTCCTTTCGTTCAGATAACATTTTAATTCTGTTCAGTCGAATAGGATTATACCGGTATGCATTTTTCCGGAAAGCCATTTCAACACATTCCTTTCGCCATTTTGCGCAGAAAACCTCTTGTCACTCAGGCAAGCAATCTTGTACAGACTCCGGTTGTTTATGTACCGCCACCACGGATCGATTAGGGCAGTGTAACTTTTTTTGCTCTAAACGTCACAATCATGAGGATTATTGCAGGTCAATCCCAGTGTTCTTTTCGTAATGCCATCAGTTCAGGATACTGTTGATCCTTATCCTCGAGCTGTTCTTTAAGTTTTAAAAGACGTGATTTCAGATTATTGACCGTTTTGGCATATTTCGGGTCGGAATAGCAATTGTTCAACTCACGGGGATCTTTTTTCAGGTCATACAATTCCCATCCGGGTTGGGTGATCCAGCCCGGAGTCGTTCCTTTGCGACCGAGCGGCAAGCCATAATAAAAGATCAGTTTATGCCGTTTGGTTCGGATTCCGTAGTGGGCCGGGACATTCGACCCTTCAAACTGCATCCAGTAGCGATAATACATCGCATCCGGCCAGTCGGAAGTTGTTTTTCCGGTCAGATTGGAACGAAAGGACCTGCCCTGCATATCCGATGGGATGTCAATCCCGGCATAATCCAGGAATGTTTCCGCAAAATCCGCATTGGTGATGATATCATCGTTGATCGTTGATGGCTTAATCTCTTTGGGATACCTGGCAAGAAACGGCATCTTTAAAGATTCTTCATAGATCCATCGTTTATCATAAAGACTATGCTCACCCAAAAACATGCCCTGGTCAGAGGTATAGATCACCAAGGTGTTCTCTGTCAGGCCCTCGGTATCCAGATAGTCCAGTAATCTGCCGACATTTTCATCAATCGCCGCAATACAACGAAGGTAATCCTTAAGATATTTCTGATAGGCGGCTTTCATTTTCTGTTCGTCATTCATTTCGGTGGTATCAAGTCTGCCTGTGGGCCATTCTTTGCCCCTTTTGAGTCCGTTCATACGCCCGGCGAGATTCAGTATATTTCTGCCGTACTCCCGAGAACCGTCGCTGCGGTGTGACTTGTCTTCGAAAAGACTCGCCGGTTCCGGCATATTAACGCTTTCCAGTAGATGTTTATGACGCTTGGCATACTCCCATAAGCCATGGGGCGCCTTGTGGTGGCACATCAGGAAGAACGGCTTATCTTGTTTGCGGTTTTTAAGCCATTGGAGAGATAGATCTGTGATCACATCCGTCGCATACCCTTTGTATTCTTTGCCACCTTTCTGGTGGTCCTGCCAAGGCTGGCCTTTTTCTTTCAAGATCGGGTCGTGGTATTTTCCCTGACCGGGAAGCACATTATAATAATCAAAACCCGACGGCTCGGTATGGAGATGCCATTTGCCGATAATCGCTGTGTTATACCCTCCAGTCTGAAGGAGTTTGGCCACATTCTGCTGATCTCGATCGAAATCGTCATGTAACGTGTAAACCCCGTTATTATGACTGTATTTTCCTGTCAGAATCACCGCACGGCTCGGTGTGCAGATCGAGTTTGTGACCAGGCAGTTATCCAGTCGCACTCCTTCAGCAGCCAGACGGTCAATGTTCGGAGTTGGCATGATATCTTTCAGCATGCCACCATAGCAGCTAACCGCGTTCGTGGCATGGTCATCGGACATAATATAGAGAATGTTTGGGCGTTCGGCCGGCCTTGCCTCTTGTCCCGCTAAACAATGTACCATTGACAACATCGCAACAGCGGTTCCCACTGACTTCCAAAAATTCCGTCGATCCATTACTTTTCGCCTTCCTGTTCCATTACACTTATTTTGTTTGTAATCTCTGCTTCTTTTCCAAAGCTTTCTTACGTTGGGTAAGGGATTCATTCAGAATCTTTTTGGTCAACGCATCAGAGTCACCATAATGCTTCCGAAGCCGTTTCAACTCCATTTTCAAATCCGCAATCACCTCAGCATATTCGTGATTATCATAAAGATTATTCAACTCATCGGGGTCCTTTTTCAGGTCATACAACTCCCATGCATCACTGTCATAATAAAAGTGGATCAGTTTATATCGCTCAGTCCGCACCCCATAGTGCCGTTTGACACTGTGCGGTCCGGGGTATTCATAATAATGATAATAAAATGATGTGCGCCATGTTTTGGGCGTTTTACCCCTCAACAGCGGTATTAAACTTTCACCCTGGATATCGTCCGGGGTTTTGGCTCCGGCCAGTTCCAGAAACGTCGAGGCGAAATCCAAGTTGGAAACGAGATCGTCATTCACTGATCCGGCCCTGACCCTACCGGGGTAACGCACCAGCAACGGCATATGCAGCGATTCTTCATACATGAAGCGTTTATCGAACCACCCATGTGTGCCCAAATAGAAACCCTGATCGGAGGTATAAAACACAATCGTGTTTTCGGAAAGCCCTGACTCGTCGAGATAATCGAGAAATCGGCCGACATTGTCATCCACCGACGCCACACAGGCCAGGTAATCCTCCATGTACCGCTGGTATTTCCACTTCTTCAATTCCTTACCCGTCAATCCCTCAGGCGGTTTGACCTTTGTATCGGCCGGAACCCGGAGGTGTTCTTCAATGGTCATGGCCTGCTGCCGGGCCGCATCGGATCGGGTGCTGTAATCATCGTCAAAGGTATCCGGGATGGGGATGTCGGTATGTTTATACATATCCGCATGCTTGTCATCGGGCTGCCAGTTGCGGTGCGGGGCCTTGTGCTGGTACATCAGGCAAAAAGGTTTCTCGGAATTGCGATTCTTTAGCCAGTTAATGCTGAAATCCGTTATCAGATCGGTCACATATCCACTGTGCTTTTTACGCTGGCCCATCTCGATCATATCCGGATCATGGTATTTTCCCTGTCCAGGCAGGATATTCCAGTAATCAAAACCGGTCGGTTCACTGCGAAGATGCCACTTGCCGATCATGGCCGTTTGGTAACCGGCTGTTTGGAGGAGTTTGGGAAATGTCTGCTGGGAGCCGTCAAAACCGTCACGGCCGTTATCAATCTTGCCATTAATGTGACTGTACTTGCCTGTCAGAACAACCGCCCGGCTGGGCGCACAGATCGAATTGGTGCATAAACAGTGTTCAAACCGCATGCCTTCTTTTGCCAGCCTGTCCAGATTGGGCGTAGCGTTTACCCGGCTGCCATAACAGCTCAATGCATCGCGGTCGTGGTCATCGGTCATAATGAACACAATATTGGGCCGAGGGCGATCCGATCCGAAACGCTGTCGGAAGCTTCGGCAACCACTGAGGGGCAGTGAAAGGACCGCCCCGGTCGCCATTTTTAAAAAGTCGCGTCGTTGATAATTGTCCATAAGATCCTTTAGTCCATCCCTTCCATCCATTGCGGCCACTGCGGGTCTCCACCGGCATCGGCACGGTCCTGGCTCCATTTTTTGTGCCATTTCAGACGCCACAGACGTTTGAGGCCAACCCGTTCCACATGGCCATCGATCATGGTCAGGTGGGTATGTTTGTTATGCCGGTTTACGCAAAAGTCCCGCAGATTTCTCCCGCTCATATCATCTTCAGTTTCAGGCGGCAGATCGTCAGCACCTGGAAAACTTTGCAGGAACGCTGAATCGCCGAAAATGGGAACCTCGGCCGGTGCGTTTATGTCCTGAATGCGGGCAACACGGCGTTCCTCGTAATAAGGGTCGTTATAAAAAAAACTTCCGATCATACCGTTCATCCCATAACTGCCCTTGTTGAACTTTGTCTGATGAATCCAGTGCTCGTCTAATTGGGGCGTGGGTTTCCATGCCTGAAACGGCTGATGCCCCCCATCGTCATCCGGTTTTGTCGCCGCAGGACAAAAGGACATCTTCGCATCGACAAAATACGGGTTCATGTAAATCATCCACATCCCGGAACCGGGAGGGCCGTATTTTTGCGCAAAGGCACTGCCCAGATTATAGTTGCCATACCGCCCCGTTGGAATCCGCCCTTCGTGTTCATTAAAATACAGCGTCCACATCAGGCCCCACTGATGCAGATTGGATTTGCAGACTGCTCCCTTTGCAGCGGCCTTGGCTTTGCCAAGCGTGGGCACGAGCACTGAAAGCAGCAGCGCGATGATAGAAATGACCACCAGCAATTCGATCAAGGTAAAACCTTTCCGTACTTTGACCATTGTCTATTCTCTCAAATGATTATCACGTGCGCCAACCGGGTCGAGGGATAATGTATTATCACCGATTTTACAGCTTTGACCAGTGTTAAGGATTTTTCATGGACTGCATCCATTCGGGCCAGAAATCGCGATTGTATATTTCCGGATTCGGGACCCAGCCTTTATGCCACGGCAGCACCCACAGTTTTTTTAAATCCACAGGTCGTACGCTGGAATCCATAAAAAGAATATTACACTTACTATTATGTCGGTCGACGCAGGCACGCGCCAATCCTCTGTAAGGGATATCGCCATATTCATCGGACCCATAATCCGCGAAAGGCGGTGGGGGATTGTCGGGCCGGGGCAGTTTGATCTTCCACCAGTTACTCTCGGCCATCAAGGGACCTCGACCGGCCTGGGGAACTGAATTTGTCCCCCAGAAGGGAGCCCCCTTGTCAACATTGCGGGTGGGGTGGTGCACCCATTCATTGATCCCATAGCTGCCGGACGCATGCCAGCTAACGCTATCATCTGCCGCAGTCACGTCATACGCCCGAAATGACCGGGGCGCATCAGTCTTGGTGGCGGCGGGACAGAACCTGAACTCTTCAATTTGATCATAATACGCACCCAAGGCAGTCGGCCACGATCCCATCTCAGGTGTTTGGCCAATGTCTTTGTTACCGTAATTGCCCCAAGGGAATTTGTTGTTGTGATCTTCTAAATATATATACCAAACAAGGCCCCATTGCTTGAGATTGGATCGGCAGATCACGGCCTTGGCGGCCGCCTTGGCTTTGCCGAGCGAGGGCAGGATCACTGAAAGCAGCAGCGCGATAATAGAAATGACCACCAGTAGTTCGATCAAGGTAAATGCATGGTTTTTCTTCACAGCCGAACTCCCTTTGAGTCATGATTTAAGGCACATCGCCTTCTATGTCCCTTAAACCTCTAACGGTTCTTATTGTATCATATCACGGAACCGTTCGTTGACAAGCCACTAAGGCTACTTTTTTTCGCCATTTTGCGCAATTCACGGTATGGGTCCCAATCCCCGCCGCTGTTTAAGCTAAGGGACCTCATGGGCTTCGCACTGGCTCTTAATCAGGTAAGACAGACTCCCCCCAAGCGCCAACCGAGGAAATTACCCCGTTTGAAACGACGTCGATTGGCTGTCCTGTTTGTTGTTGTATGGGGTGCTATGGGGCCGGTTCATACTGAGGGTTGGCCTTTGTTGGCACCGGCGCGTTTGTCTGTTTACGCCAGGCCCTAAGCATCGTTAACAACTCATTGGTTTTCTGAGGCCTCTGGGCTGCCAGATTTTGCCGTTCGCCGACGTCCTTTTTCAGGTTGTACAGTTCCAGTTCACTTTTTTCAAAATACTCGATCAGCTTCCAGTCACCATATCGAACGGCTGAACCCGGACGTGTGCGGAAAACCGGATCCTGTGTCTCAGCATTCCCCCCCTGGAGGTATATCGGGAAATGCCAGAACAAGGGACGATCGTGAATCGTTCCCCGGCCAGTGATCAATGGCATCAGACTGACACCGTCAAGAACTATTCCTTCCGGCTTGGTGAGGCCTGCAACCTCCAAAAATGTTGGATAAAAATCGATCCCGCTGACAGGCACGTCACAGGTTTGACCGGCCGTCGTCCGGCCGGGCCAGTAGACGACCATTGGGACACGGATACCGCCTTCATAATAGGACCCTTTTCCGGCTCTGAGGGGCCATTGCCTGGAAATCTTAAAGACCCCCCCGTTATCCGAGGTGAACAGGACCAATGTATTATCCCTGAGACCTGATGCTTCAAGCTTTTTCAATAGCCGGCCGATATTATCATCGAGATGCTTGATCATCGCCGCATACTTGGGATTGTTATGCTGGGGGTTTCCTTTTTTTTGCTGATAGCGCTGAATGGTTTGTTTTTTTGCCTGCAGGGGTGTATGCACGGTATAAAATGCCAGGTACATAAAAAACGGTTTATCGGTATCCCGCTGATCCAGAAATCGCATCGCTTCATCCGTTAATCGATCCGTCAGGTATTGGCCTTGGGGACCGTCTGTAAGATATGTGTTATGGTACGGACTGAAATAACTTTGGGGATGGCCGTTATGAGAACCGGCGATGTTATGATCAAATCCCTGGGTGCGCGGGTCCTGTCCCAAATGCCACTTTCCGATGAAACAGGTGGCATACCCCCCCGCTTTAAGCGCCTCGGCGATCGTTACCGTCTTCTCGGGTAAAACGGTTGTGTTTTTAACCGGGATCAGTTTGCGATGCCTGGCAGGACCGCGGTCTGAATGATTGACTGTGTAAATACCGTGTCGCGGCGTATATTGGCCGGACATGCAGCAGGCCCGGCTGGGAGCGCAATTGGCTGCCGGCGCATAGGCCTGGCTGAAAACGACCCCCTCTTTTGCCAACCGGTCAATATTGGGTGTGTCATAATATTGACTTGCCATGAAAGAAAGATCCGACCATCCCAAATCGTCGACGTTGATGTACAGAATGTTTGGTTTTTTAGCCGGTGCATGGGCGGGTCTCATGCACGCGGGCAGGGCCATCGCAGCAAGCCCCAGCGAGGTTCGTTTTAGAAACAACCGTCGGCTCAGGTTCTGCATGATTTTATCCCCAATTTAAGTTTAGCGCACTTGACATACTGAACACCTTAATTTTCATCGATCGCATTAATACCCAACTCTTTGTGCCACCATTGGAGGATCTGCTCATCGGTGGCATCTTCCGGCAAACCGCGTTTTTTAAGTTTCTCCGCATACCGTTTTTGATGGTATGCTTGCCAGTATTGAATCTCATTGGGGTCTTCGGGATAGGTCCCGCGGTCATACTCCTTGAGCCAGCGGTCCATTATGTTGCGCAGCTTGAGCCGTTTATCTTTAAAGCTGGAATCGTCTGCGCGATTGACCAATTCATCGGGGTCATTCCGCAGGTCATACAGTTCTTCAGCCGGGCGTGTAGGTTTCATGAAGCGCGACTGTTCGGGGGTCAGTTTGCCCTGTTTTTCCATCACCTGCATCAGGGTCAGCACCGGATACGATGACTTTTTGTAATCGTTAAATTGCGTATAGGGCTTTTCGGGATAGAAATTACGAATATATTTCAAATCTTTTGTTCGAATGCAGCGGATGCGATCGACGGTTTCGTCACGGCGGTCGCGCATTGCGACAATGAATTTACGTTTCTGCGATGGGTCTGTCAGGAAGTCCTGTCCGTGTAAATGACCGGGGATCGGAATCCCGGCCAGGGCCAGTGTGGCCGCGGAAATATCGATATTGCTGATGAGGTCATTACAGATACTGCCGGCCTTGAGTTTTCCGGGCCAGCGGATGATCAGCGGAGACCGAATGCCGCCGTCATAGAGGAACTGCTTGGCACGCATCATGGGGCGGCCCTGATCGCCAAAGAAAAAGATGATGGTCTTGTCGAGGAGGCCGTCTTCTACCAGACGTTTGAGAACGCGGCCGACTTTTTTGTCTGCATTCTGGATCGTCTCAAGATACAGTGTCCAGTCTTTTCGCGTCAGCGGGTGGTCCGGATAGCAGGCCGGGAATTTGACCGCGGCCGGATCGACCGGGTGGGCGGGGTCGGCGCGGAATGGACGGTGCGGATAATGGATCTGGATTTGTGAAAAAAACGGCTGCCCGGGCGCGCGCTGGTTCCAGTCCGTGCCATCGTAGAGAGGGTTTGTTTTGAAATTGTAATCCTGCTTGCCTTTTTTAGTGAAAAAACCGTTGTCGTCCTGTCGCTCACTGCCGTTGGTCACGAAATAGCCCCGCTGCTTAAAATAGTCCGGGATGGGCCGCACCGAATGGGGTAATGGCTTTTTATATTTTGTGCGGTGCTGATGCGAGTCGATGCTGGTGGGATACATACCGGTTATCAGCGCCGAGCGGCTAGGCGAACAGACGGCGGTGGCCGTAAAAAAGTCCTCGTAGCGCCGACCCTCCCCGGCCAGGCGGTCCATGTTGGGAGTATATACTTCACCGGTGCCGTAACAGGCCAGATCTGACCCGAGGTCATCGGCGACGATCCAGAGGAGATTGGGCCTTGAGTTTTCAGACCGGATGTGATCACCGCGGCACGAACTTATACTGGTTACAGTTGCCGCAACCGCGAGTGTCTTTATGAATTTTCTTCGGCTCAGTGTATTAGCCATACTCTCACCAGGCGATCGATTCGTCACATTATGGGATTCCGTGCTGCCCTGTTTAAGAATCGGGTTTAGAAGCGTCGTTTGTTCAATATTGGGCCAAAAAAACCGCCGCCTGTGATGACAGACGGCGGGTGTTCTCATTTTTTGTATACAAAAAACGGGATTCAATAAACTCCCTTGTTACAGCACTTTTACCGCTTACGCACGACGGCGGCGAAGGAAAAGACCGCCCAATCCCAGCAAAGCCAGTGTCGCCGGTTCCGGAACAAACTCCATATTGATAGAACTCAAACGTTTGGCGCCATTGCCTATTACTGAATCTGTGTTCCACAGCAACATACTCAAAGAGCCCCCTGGAGCAACTGAAGCAGTGTAACTGCCTAAGTCTCGACCATCAGCAACATCGGTATCTCCGACAAGATAAGCCTTAATCGGGGCAGCAGCATCTATGGTGATATCTAAGCTGTCATATGCTCCAGCAGGAGCAATGATGTCCAGAAGGATTAAGTCGTCAGTTCCAAAACCGTTGTCCGTACCAGGGAGCATACCTTTAGTGCCGCTTTTGACTCGCAAGCCCTTAGTGATACCCGATATATCCCATGTTGAGCCTGAAACATTCGCTTCCAAAAAGTCGGTGCTAACCAGGTCCTCGACGGTCTGCGCCGTCGTTGCCCCAGCCGTTACTGTCAGCAGATCTGAAACACTGAGGGCCTGCGTTGTCGTACCGGATACGACTTCGGCGTTATTGGCAAGCGGGGTCCCAATCACAACCAGATTGCCGGAACCGTCCAATCCATACACACGGACGCCCGATGGATCGTCGGTATCCGCTGTGACGGTATCATCGTAGGCGACGGTAACAAGGTCGGCCATCGACACCGAGCCGATGAAGCATACCAACATTAAAATACACAATTTCTTTTTCATCTTTCCAAATCCTCCAAAAAAAGTTAAACATTCACTCAACCGGTGCTCTTCTTCAGGTGCATAGAACTTTCCTATACTTCGTGACACTCAGGGGAAATCGGCTGGATTACAAATCTACCGACCTTTGCCGGCCGGACCTGCTGCCATCACTTTCCACCTTGCACCACCACAGGCACACACCCGTACACACACACTTCAAAACGAATCTTGGGGATGGTTACGATTTGTTATCTTCGCACTGATGCACTTTTCTTTCACCATCCTCACGGGCCGCCGTATACCTACGAGGCTACTGCCTAATATACACCTCGGGGACTTTTTAAAAAAGCCAATCTTGACATTTTTTTTCGCCGTTTTGCGCAAAAAACTGATTTCGCATAAAAAACCGATTATTTGTGCCAATCAGAGAACAATTAACAAGGATGACTCAACTGTAAAGCCTGTGGGAATGCCCGAAGAATGGTAAATAGCTGAAAACAGAAATGCTCTCTCCCAGAGAATCAAAACTACTGTTTTGGAGGTAAACCATAGAAAATGAAGCAGGAAAGCTTATTTTGCCCAAGATTATTAAATTTTCATTGAATAATATTTATCACCTCTGCGACTTATTGGTAGAATGATATATATTTTTTGGAAAGGGAAATCATGAGAAATCTTCTCCTGCCGCTAATCATCGTAATCATAACCGTATTTCCGTCACCGTTGCATGCTAAACAGAGACACTGTGTCGTCAATGTGGTCGATACGATGGGGCGTCCCATTAAAGACGCCGAAGTGTCAGTTTGGGGGCGTAATTACGATTTAGATATCTCTGGAAATACTGTTGAGCAATTGTTCCCTGAGACTAAAACGGATGGCGAAGGTGATGTCTGTGTCAGATTTGAACCTAATACGACAGTAAATAATATTTTCATATTTGCCCAAAAGGCCGGATTTGCGGTCGGCTGGAACGGGGTTTACTGCCCGGTCAGGATAACGAAAATAAGGATCGTACTTGATCGGGTTAATGCAACTGCCGGTATTGTCACCGACAAGGAAAATCGACCGATTGCAGGCGCCAGGGTAACCGCCTATCCGGTCGATGAGGTCATGATACAGAGCGCCCAGTCGCATCTCAGTTGGCCGGACAGCGTCTTCACAACAACGACAGATCATGAAGGACGATTCAGTTTTGACTGTTTGGCTGAATGGATGACGGTCGGTTTTGCTGTTGAATATCCAGGACGTGCCTATACGGATACTTCCTATAATCTACAGGGCCAGCGACTTAGACATTCTAAAACAGGCAGCAAAGATATTCATATTACGATGCATCCGCCAGGGCGAATCAAAGGGAGGATAATAGCTAAACGAGGCAAAAAGATTGCTGGAATAAAGCTGATGGCTCAGGGGGAGCGCATCAGAACCGGTAAACGATTTATGTGCCTCTCAGATGCTGACGGGTATTTTTCTATTGGTGATCTTCCGCCGGATATCTACCTCGTAACCACCGCTGTGGCAGGGAATGATCCCACGCAGCAGATTACGGTTGGGGCCATTGCAGAAGTTGAAGTTGGCCAGACCGTTGAGGATGTTAAGATACGCATGAGAGATCCTGTAAAACTTGATGTCATCGTCAGAGATATTAAAACCAATCAGCCCATTCGAGATGCATCGGTCAATGTCTACCAACATCGTGCCAGCAAAATTGTTTCCCATCTGTCCTACAATGCTTCAACGGATAATGGAGGTATTGCAAAGATCATTCTTTTACCCGGAAAATGCTTCATCACTCTGGACCATAATGACTATGACTTGAATCACGGCGTGTATCTTGTTAAGTCGTCTGATACAAATCTTCAAATTGGACTTGTGCCGAATAAATCGACCATAAGCGGGCAGGTTGTGTATGAGGATGGCCGTGCCGCGGCAGAGGTCGAGGTCCGCGTGTCAACATTTGAAACAGAGCACAAATTGACTGATGCCAATGGAAACTTCAAAATTATGTTCTCTGCAAGTGGGGCCCAAAAGGGCTTTGTTATTGCCAGGGAGATGGAAAAGGGGCTCGCAGGACTGGTTGATATAACTGAGCATGAGGGGCCGGTAAAGGTCATTCTTAAACCCGCCGCAACTCTGAAAGGCCGTGTTGTCGATCCCGGTAATATGCCCGTTGATAATGCGAGGGTGCGTATTTCATATAAAATACCACACTACTTTAGTTCAGCTGATAACTTTCTCTATACGGATAAACACGGTCAATTTGAACTGCGGGCAGTTCCTTTTGAGCAGGAAGACTTTAAGTATCGGGTGTCAATCTCGGCATATAGATATGGCAGGATTGATTATAAAAAAATTGATGTCAACAAGAACATGAGTGAAATCATTGAATTGTCCCCGTTTGTTCTTAAGCCGCGTAACATGACTGTTTCAGGCAGGGCGGTGCATGAAGACGGTACTGCCGCTGCATACAAACAAGTCCATTTGAGTGATGTACATCATATGCATGGTCAACCGAATTTACACGATGTAACTGATGCTGACGGGTATTTTCATTTTGATGGGGCATGTGAAGGGTGGCTTAAATTACAGTGTGGAAGTGTGCTAAATAAAGACTTTGGAATGATGCGTGCAAAAGGTGGGGATCGGGTAACCGTCATTATGGATAATAATTATGAAAGTCTGCAAATGTATACAACAACAGATCGTCTGGAGAGTGCCCAATTACCCATGTATGATACGCTGACAAAAGGTATCAAAACCGAAAAACTTGAAGACAAAAAACTGCTTGTATGCTTTTGGTATGTAGCTAATGACCAAAGCAAAAAGATCGTTACGCAGCTTACAAGGATTACTGATGAGCTTGATAAAGCAAATATTTTTGTGGTTTTGTTGAACTCAAGGCCCCACAGCAAGAAATATGCTTCGGTGAATATCGGAGCGGATAAAAAATGGCTTAAGAAAAATAACATTCCGTTTCTTGAAGCCGACGTTCCGATTATGGAGGACATCATGGAGATAAGACGTGCGACGGGAGCACAATTTCTGCCGCATATGATCCTGACCGATGAGAACAAAGTTATTACAAAAGAAGTTTTTGATGTCCAGTGGCTTAAAGACAATGTCCTTTAAGGAGTCGCTACGATGGCAGTAAGTGAACGTATCTTACTAAGACAATTTTCGGAGAACCGGGATGCGGAGGCATTTTCCGAGATCGTTAAACGCTATGCGGACCCGGTTTATAACACGTGCAGACGAATTCTTTTTGATGAGGCCGGGGCTGCTGATGCCGCCCAGGAAACATTTTATCAACTGATGTGCAATGCTGGTGCGGTTAAGGGGTCTCTGGCAGCATGGCTTCATTCGGTAGCGACACACAAAGCCATTGACGCTATCCGTAGAAATTCCAAACGAAGAATACGAGAGCGAAGATACGCCTTTAGCAAATCCAAAGAAGTCAACCAATGGAAAGATATTTCGCCATATATAGACAAAGAGCTGGAAAAGCTATCCCCGGAGCACAAAGAGATACTGATCCGGTACTTCTTTGAAAGCAAAACGATGAACGAGATTGCTGATCTTAATAAGATCTCTCAACCGACAGTGTCTCGGATGGTCACCGCAGCAGTGGAAGCGCTGCGAATCAGACTTCGCAAAAAAGGCATCATTGTGGCAATGTTCGTCCTGACAGGATTTATCGAGCGCAGTACCCTTCATGCAGCTCCCCCGTTCCTCTTAGCGGAAGTAGGCAAAATGTCCCTGGTTGGCACGACAACGGGCCTGTTAACATCATCCGCCACTACGTCATCTGTTGTGACAGTTACCGCAGCGGGTTCCGGCTCTATATCTGCGCTTTCAGCGGGGACCGCAAAAACGGTTGTGAGCACTGTGTTCACAACTATCAAAGCAAAAGTCGCAGCTGGCATCGTGATCACGGCGATTGGAACCGGAGCGGTCATTACATACAATAACACGTTTACCCCGAAACAGGAAGTCACCGCAAGCCCTGGTGTAAAAGTAGCAACGAACGCTGAACAAAACATGGATACTTTTGAGAAAGTAACCGTACGGTCCAGACAGCCCATTTTGTTAGGAAGTCAAATCATCGGCGGCGGTATGGTCGGGATGGCGAGTCAGGCGTCAGGAGAAAATGAGTTTCGCCTTGCAGATCCGGAAATGACAATCGATCGCTTCACTGAGTTACTTGTCTCAGATAAATTAGACCTTTGGAAAGACTGCTTTGTTCCCGATTCGCAAGCACTTACCCATCTAAACAGAATTATGACCCATCCACGAAGCACCGAGGAAGAGCAGATTCAAACTGCATTCAACTCAATCGGACAGCCTGTCGAAATAATGGAATTGTTGGAAAGTGAAAATGGTGTTACGGTAACATTGCTCTATACTGTTTACGAACCATTTTCAATTGACACGAACAACGAAACAGTCATGTGGAATGAAGGCGATTTACTTGAGATTAATTTCGAACTTGTCAACGTTGATGAAGAGTGGAAGATCATACATTGTTATACAGCACTTCGGTAATGAACAGATCCGAAGGAATTATCGTTTTCTCAAAAAAAAAACATCATGGTAACAAATCGGTAACCTGAAGTTGTTATTTTTCCACTTGACCTTTGAATACCGAAAGGAGCAAAACATGAAGAAAGCAGGACTCATCTTGTTGGGAATTGTAGTGGGATTGGTGATATATGCCCAATTACAGTTGAAAGAAGTCGTGGATCAGTTGGCTATGGCTGAAACAAAAGCGGAGAAAAGCCCTGTTATGCTCTTACAGAAAGCCCTTTATCAGGAGGAATCCGAAGACAATCTGGACACGACGATTGAACTGTATGAACAGATTCTGGGGCAATCCCCCAATGTAAAGGCAGTAGCAGCACGGGCTGCGTATCAACTGGGTATGTGTCACTTGAAAAAAGGTAAACATGACAAGGCGGTAAAATATTTCCAGCAGGTCATCCACCAATATCCCAAACAGGTATCAGCAACAATGAAAGCGCAAAACCAACTGAACACGATCGCACCGCAAATGTCAAATATAGCCCGGACACCTCTGCTATGAAAGCACCCTTAAAGCTTTTGTCGGCGTTTTTCGAAAAAGTTTATCGGCGACCCTTGGCATTTAGAAGCCATGGATACTCGGCCCAGTCGATGGGCATTTTCGTATTGTACTGCCGGTGCCACTTCAGATGCCAGATGCCTTTAAGGCCTACCTTGCTGACGGATATATCCATAAACAAATAATTTGTTGCCAGACCATGTCTGTCCAGATAAACGCGCCGCCAATGACCTGCATCATTCGTATTTCCCTCACGGGCATTTGGCGGGGTGCTTCCGTCATCATGCGTTGGAGTTGCCCCTTTCCATCTGGCATCAAAAAACAAAGGAACCTGTGACGGGCTTGGGATTTTGTAAATACTATGCCAAGACTGAGGATCATCATCACCGCTACCCCAGTTGTTGATCCCATAACTGCCGTAATCCCCCCTACGCCGATATATGACTTCTTGACCATCAATCATTTTCGTCTTTGTCTCGGGAAATTTGCCCCAGGAAAGATTATGACCCCCGTTAACACCCTGGCCGTCCGTTCCATCCGGATTCGACAATTTTTTAGCGCTTGGACACACCCTGAGCGCCGGATTTTCATAATAATCCCTCCACATCTCGGGCCAGGCCTGCTTATTTGCAAACTTTGAAAATTTTCCTTGGGAATCCTCAAAATACAACGACGACACCAAACCCCACTGCTTGATATTTGAACGGCATGTGATATCCTTTGCGACATCTTTGGCCTTGCCAAGACTGGGCAGCAGAATTGACAACAACAGAGCGATAATCGAAATGACCACCAATAATTCAATTAATGTGAATCCCTGGGTTTTCTTCATGCTGAAACGCCCTCATCTTTCAAGTCGGATGACTGCTTAGCACAGAACTTAGTTGCTCTAACAATGACGCACATTATAGTATCGCGACACTATTACCGAAAAGCCATTTTGAACATTTTTTTTCGCCGTTTTGCGCAAAACGGCGAAAAATTAATCCCTATAAGGCTTTCTTTGATATTTAATTCCGGATATCTTCAAACACGACAATGGTGATGAAACTTTTATAAAACGATCCTATCAAATGAAAAAAGATGATAGACATGAGTGATATTAGAAAGCATGTAACGATTATTTTGCTGTGCAGTCTTCATCTGTTAAGTTGTATGGCCCGGGCAAGAGAGTATTATGTCAGTCCCGACGGTCATGATAATAATCCCGGTACCCAAGAAAAACCCTTTGCCACTCTTTTGTGCGCCCGGGATATCCTTCGAAGATCTCCGCCGACCGAAACGACAACCGTGTGGGTTCGCAAAGGCACCTACTCTCTCAGTGAACCGCTTCAATTTCTGCCCGAGGACTCCGGGGCCAAAGACCGCACTATTACTTATGCCGCCTATCCCGGTGAAGAGGTTATCCTGAAAGGCAGTGCCATCATCCATGCCGACTGGAAACCCTACAAAAATGGGATCTACGTCTGTTCGCTTAAAGGCACTGCGCTGGATGGCCAATCGACAAACCAGCTTTACTGCAATAATATGCGTATGGTACGTGGACGTTTTCCCAATTGGGACTTCAAAGATCCTTCACGAAAAGGAATCGGTTATCTGATTTGCAAAGACGGCAACATAGAAGAAATGTTCTGGAGGACAGGTCAGTTGGACGGCCGTGTGGACAAATGGTCCAACCCGCAAACGGGCATCCTGCATGCCTTTCACAACAAAAACTGGGGCAACATGATGTATCGCATCAAGGACGTGGACCCACAAACACAGCGCATCCTGTTGGGTGAAGGCGGCTGGCAATGCCAGCGAAGTACCGGCCCGGGAGTTGGCCGCGGATCGGCCTCGCCTTACTATATTGAAAACATAATCGAGGAAGTGGACGCCCCGTATGAGTGGTTTATCGACGCCGAAAAGAACCTGCTCTATTTCTACCCGCCTGCCGGCGTTGATATCCACAAAGCACTTATTGAAGCAGCGGATCTGCCTAATCTCATCGAGTTTACCGGAAGTCAGGATCATCCGGTACATCATCTTTGTTTGCGTGGTTTCCACATGACCCAATCACAAGCGACATTTATGGAACCTTATGAAGATCTGCTTCGCGGGGATTGGTCAATCTATCATGGCGGGGCCATTTTCTTAAAGGGGGCAGAAGATTGTCAGATTGAAGATTGCCGGATCGAGCAGGTCGGGGGCAATGGGATCTTTCATTCCGGCTACAATCGGCGGATCGATGTTTCCGGTTGCCTGATCGAAAACATTGGGGACAGCGCGGTCTGCTATGTGGGATCGACCGATGCGGTGCGTCATCCGTGGACCTGGTCCGTCGGCGGCCGGGAAGGAGGCGAAGTAACAGATACTGAAATCGGACCCAAATCCGACAACTTCCCAAAAGACTGTTCGGTTCGGAACTCGATCCTTCAAAATGTCGGCGTCTACGGCAAACAAACGTCCGGTGTTCTCGTTTCAAAATCGATGAATATCACGATTTCGCATTGTACGATTCATGGGATTCCCCGAGCCGGGGTCACCTTCAACGACGGGACGTGGGGCGGCCATATTCTGGAGCATTGCGATATCTGGGATACGGTAACCGAAACCGGCGAGCATGGCCCGTTTAATGGCTGGGGACGTGATCGCTTCTGGACTGGTTTGAAAAAAGACTTGGCCCTGTTGGATACGTTCAACACCGTGCATATTCGAAACAACCGTATTGCCAACCTTCGCCCCGCGATCAGTGCCGGCAACTGGACCATCGATCTTGATGATGGATGCTCGAATTATCACATATACAACAACCTGAGCCTTGGCTCGACTTTGAAATTGCGGGATGGTTACTACCGCAACGTTTATAATAATATCCACGTCAGCGCGGTCCCCTTGGGATGGCACTGCTGGCCGACACAAAGTGAAGATGTTTTTGAACGAAATATTACCATCATCGCCGGCGCCGTCGAAGGAACAACCGAGCCTCAGGAAGCCATGATCAAAGCCGCGGGAACGATGACCGAACATCCCTGGGGCAAACGGCATGGCGACAACCTGTGGTGGAATGTCAATACAAAAGAATTTGTTGTTCAAACGAAAGGGCAGGGTTCAGTAAACGGGTGGAGTCAATGGCAAAAACTGGGGTACGGTGAAGGATCGGTTTTGGCGGAACCGATGTTTATCGATCCTGCCGCCGGTGACTTCCGTGTCAAGCCCGACTCCCCTGCATTGAAGCTGGGTTTTAAGAATTTTTCAATGGATCAATTTGGTCACGAAATGACCCGTATCGAGATATTTGGGCGTGATTTCGAGACAGAAACGACTGTTACCCTTCGCCCGGATATTCGCGGGGGGCGAGTCTTTTTTACACTCGATGGATCGTGGCCCACTACAGAATCACTGCTTTATGAAAAGCCAATCGTACTTCGAAAGACCACTACGATTCGAGCACAGACCTACTTGGATGAGATTCCAGTGGGTTTCGAAACGCAGAAAACGTTGAACAGAGTCGATACACTCCGAAGGCCCTCGTGGCTTCAGACTCTGCTTGCAGGCAAATTTATAGAACCGAACACTTCAACCCCCAAATCCGGCCATGGACAGGAAATGAAGACCGAAAGTTTTCAGTTTGATTGGCTCGGAGCCGTCTTCATTAATATTGACGATCCGGATCTTATCGATGCATTGGGCGGTGAGGAAAAAGGCGCCTATGTTTCAGGTTTGAGTTTGAACTCGCTCCTGAGCCGTCACGGGCTCAGGAAAGGAGATCTCATAAAAAATATCAATGGACAGAAAATAAAAGATGCGGTTGCTTTGAAAAAGGCCGTCGATACTCTTGTCAGTGACAAATCCGAAACCTATACGATCGATGTCTTTCGTAACTATCAAATCATCAGGATTGATATCCAAGTCAACAAGGATACATTGTAACCGGCAAGAATATCAATCAAGCCAGCTTGCTGCGAATTTTTTCATGTCGGCGATATTGACTATTCCACTCAAGTCGAGGTCTGCGCCGTCACACCATATCGGTTCTAGACAGTCCTCTTGCCAGTGTGCTGCAAACAAGGCAAAGTCGATCAGATTCACGCTGCCGTTGCCATCAATATCCGGGCTTAGTTCAAAAACTTCATAGGTCAATACCAGTTCCGGCGGAAAATCGGACTCTTTGCTGTCCACTGAACGATTCGAAACAGCTACGCCACGGATTAATCCCATCGAGTATAGACCGTTAGCTGTGATATAACTTGAAACGTCAAATTCACCCCAGCTCGACGCCGCAACCGTACCATAAACAATAAATGCCCCGTCGATACCCGGCTGATTGTTCCAGGTAATCGTATCCTCGCTCCATGAATAGTCCGTTACGCCAAACACATCGGCGCCGCCCTGCAGCGGATTTGTCCGGATCGTATGAAATCTTAAAACCGCACCAGTTAGCGTTCCGGCGTAATCGGGGATATCAAACTTTAAATAACCCTGTTTTGTTATGTTACCTGCCTCAGGCGTCTTCAGATCAACAATTGAACTGGATCCAAAATTTGTATTGGGACCGTTAACATCAACAAAGGCATCATCTGTTGGCGTTAACGTTATTTGTCTAAACCGGGGCGGCAACGCCTCGACCGTGAATGACCATTCGTCACCGGTGACAGTGCCGCCGGGTGCTAACGCATCAATACGCCAGAAGTAAGTTTGACCGTTGATCAGGGAGCCGGGAGTAACAATATTGGTGTTTGTGTTCCCCAGTGAGGCCAAGTTGCCCGATTCGGAACCAACGTAAACATTGTGTGAGGTCGCGTCGAGGGCCTCTAGCCACATCAGATCGGCATCACGTTTGACATTGACAGCCCCATCAGGAGGAATCGGGGTAGCAGCCTTGTCCATCTTGCGTCCGGGAATCCAGTAGTGGGTATCCCCATATTCATAGGCCCCGATATCCGGCGCTGTGCCGACATATCCGTCCGTGATCCCTGCAATCACTGAACCCCCATCAATGAGCGGCACTCCGGTCTTGGGCCTGAAATCATGGTTGTCAACATCACGCAGAAGGTCACGCATCGTTAAGACCTCAACAACAGCATTGTAATTGTTACCGGCCGTTCCCGGAAGGGGCCAATCGGTGATCAGCGAGGCCGTATTGTTTCGGGTTATCGAATTGGCATTGGGCGTGGGGTGCTTGTCAGTGGCTACGTTAATATTGCCTTTGCTTGAAAGTGTATAATCAAAGCCCATGTTATTGTAAATCTCGTGCCAATCCCCTTTGAGCCGCATACAGTTCGCGTTCCAAACCGCATTATGGTGAACCAGCCCCCTTTCGCCAGCAGGATTCCCGTCAAATCGAATCGTGTACTTAACCGTATCATGAATCCAATTGTACCGGGTGATCGAGTCCGGCGCCTCAGCTACCATGCGATGGATACAGGCGCCGTCGCTCTGCAGCATGCCGGTATGGGTAATCCGGTTGTATTCGGTGACTGCAAGCCTTGAAGGCGAAATGGCTGAAGATGTTGACACTGTATCAATTGTATTGCGCCGAAATACCGCATTATCTCCTCCGTTGATCCTGAGTGTCACACCCAACCCAGGTAGCCCGGCACAGGTATAGTCGATGTTATGGAAATAGTTATTTTCGATAACCGAAGCATCCCCTTTCATACCCAGCGCCATGCCATCGGTTTTTTCGAATGTGCAGTTATAGACCGTATTGCCGGCCGCAGCGTTGCTGGAAGCGTGCATCTTTGTGTACTCGATGTCCGCCTCACTGCCAAGCATCCGTTTTGAACAGGTCGGATACAACAGCTCAGCGTTTCGCACAATGCAGTTGCTCGAATCATCAAAACTAAATGTCGTTCCGATAAATTTCAGTCCATCAGCAACAACATAATCACTGTTAGTGACAACTAAGGCATACGTCTGCGTCTTGCCCTGAATCTGGCCCGATGGAAGGCCTCCTCCCGGAGTCCAGAGATACAATGTGTTGTCGTTTGTATCGTAAAACCATTCCTTTTCGGTATCCAGAAGATTCAGTTTACACTCCATGTAATAATAGTGGTGTTTGTCTCTGTATCCGCTGGCGGGGATATCATTGTAGGTAAAACTGTTCGATCCGGCAGAATGAGTCGTTACAAGTCGCGGCCAGGTCTTAAATGACCCGATATTCAAAATCGCCATCGCCCCGGTCATATCAAGGCCGCTGCCGGCAAGACTCGATTCGGAATTCATATCATCGACTTCGACCGTATTGACGGAGCTTAAACCCTCGTCTCCGTGTGCCCATGAAAGATGCTGATCCTGGTCCCACAGACTCATCCCCACAGGTAGATTGGGCCATCGTGCCATGATCATCATCTCGCCGTTGACAAAGAGTTGCCAAATATCTTTTGACAATGTTCTTTTGTAAATATTTCCACTGTGTTGAGCCCAGGGACCAATTGCAAGATCCGAAATGGCTTCTGTGCCGTCAATCGTTACCGTCTCATCCTGAAAATTGGTAAAAACAAATGGCTGAGAATCAGAGCCATTCAATCCATTTATCGAAGCCTGTTCATAGTAATTGCCCCCGCGTATATAACAGGTATCCCCCGCCGACATCACACTGGCGGCTTTGGCTATTGTAGCAAAAGGAAAATCGATACTGCCAATATTGCTGTCACTGCCATCAGTTGCAACATAAACATCGTCTCCGAAAACAAACGATGTCCACATTGTCACTATCATCGATATAACTACCAACTGTTTCATCTCATCGCTTCCATTTTGTCAAACATCAGTGAAAACTACTCAGTCGTGAAAGACCAAATCTCTCCTTCAGTAATCTTGCCGTCTTTGACAGCGTTTACTTTCCAGTAGTATGTTGTCGACGGACTTAATGGACCCGGGTCAAATATATTATTTGACTGGCTGCCCTGATATGTCAGAGCATTCGGATTCGTTCCAAAATAAATCTCGTGCTCTGCTGTCTGATAAGCCTGCAAAAACATCAAATCCGCATCCAATTTTACATTCGTCGCACCATTCGGCGGAATTGGTGTCGAAGCTGTCGGCCCCTGATAGCCGGCGATCCAGTAGTTTATATCACCAAATTCGTAAGCACCCATATCCGGAGCCGATCCCAGGTAACCATCGGTGATGCCTGCGACGGCAATCCCAGCGTCAATTAAATCCGAACCGACCTTCGGTCGAAAATCCAGATTATCCGCATCCCGCACCTGGTCACGAAGCGGACCGACTTCATTGTAACCGTTCCAGTTGTGATCGTAAATGCCCGGAATTGGATCACTCCCGGAATTGGTTGCGCCCATCGCTTCGGCAGCATTATTACGGGTCATCGTGTTTTGATTGGAACCACCACCTGATTCAACCACGATCTCATTACGAGGCGAACTGTCGATACAGAAGTTATTATAAATTTTGTTCCAATCGTGGTTTCCAATATAGACCCCTGAATTCAAATTCCAGCTGACCGTGTGGTGAACCAATCCATTACTGCCGCCGCCGCCGTCAAACCGAGCGCCCAGTCTCGGATTGTCATGGAGCCAGTTGTATCCGATTTCTACATTGGTTTGCTGGGCAACCATGCATTGGATCAGGGTGCCATCGTGCTGTACATACGCACCGTCACTGATATTGTTATGTAAAATCGTGGCGGCGTCCCCTGGCAAGTAGCCAACCGATGGGCCAAATGTATGGAGTGTACTGCGCAGAAATGTGTTGTTGTTTCCCGATGTATAGAGTGCTACCATCACTTGCGGACTGTCAGCGCCTGAGTAATCGACATGATGAAAGTAGCAGTTTTCGATCAGATTGTTATTTCCATTCGTATGAATACCATAGCCGTCAATGTAGGCAAAGACACAGTTGCGAATGATGCAGTTATTGGAAGAGTCAATACGGGATGTTTCGGGTGTCGTATTGACAACGCCCAGCATTCTCTTCGTAAAACTCGGATAGTTAAAATCACAATCCTCAATAAGCGTCTGATCGCAGTTAACAAATTTATAGGTTGCTCCAAAGAAGTCTAATCCCTTCAAGTTAATGTAATCGCAGTTATCCACATCAAAACAATAAGTAAGCGTTTTTCCCTGAATGACGGACCCGGTAGGATCTCCTCCCCCGGGCTTCCAGAGATAAAGAATGTTGGAGTCTTTATCAAAAAACCACTCCTTTTCCGCATCCAAGAGATTCAGCTTGGCTTCGACAAGATAGTAATGGTGTTTATCCTTAAATGTGATCGAAACCGGATCATATGTGAACATGTTCGTGCCGGCAATGTGAGAATTTATTAATCGTGTTTGGCTTTTGAAACTTCCTACATTCAGGACCGCAACAGCCCCGCTAACATCCAATCCCGAAGCGGCCAGATCGATCCCGTTATGGGGCGAATCATACATCACGCCGTTGGTGTCCAATGAGACATTGCCTTTGGCCCAGTACAACTCCTCCAAGTGTTTCCACAGATCGACGCTCGGATCGGCGTTGGGCCAACGAGCGGGAACCATCATCTCACCGTCAACAAAAAGCTGCCAGACATCTTCGCTAAGGGTCGTTTTATAGATATTCCCGGCGTGCTGAGTCCAATTGGCCGTGATGGGAATTGTTCCATCCAGAACAACCTTTTCCTCACGATAATTCATGAAAGTAATGGGATCAGCGGCGGTTCCATTTTTACCGTTCATCGTAACATGTTCGTGATACATTCCTTTGCGGATATAACATGTATCTCCGGCCGACATCACGTCTGCAGCTTTTTGAGTTGTCGCAAAAGGTTCGAGGAAAGTTCCGGGATTTGTGTCACTTCCGCTTGTAGCGACGTAATAGCCACTGGTATCGAGCCAATGATCGGCCAGAAGCATAAAATCATGCAAATCCACATTGCCGCTGTAATCTAAGTCAGCCCCCGAACACCAATCTTCGGCAACGCAGTCTTCCCGCAGCCAGTTTTCAGAAATAGTAACCAATGGATCAGCATACAAAACCGCTGATATTACTTTTACTGCAACAATAATGAATATAATCCGGTTCATTTCAATACCTTCCTTTTATTTGATTTACGCTGGTTTTTTGAAACCGTTCATCGCCGTACTGCATACATTATGGATCGTAAGGATTTCCAGACAGAAGCCAATCCTGAGCCAGAACATTATAATCTTTAAAATTCACAATTCCATCACCTGCCGGCTGCGGTGCAATGTCAGTATTGGGATCGTTTAGAAGCCAAACAGTTGCCATTGCAACTAAGTCCAAAGAACTGACATAACAGTCATCGTCCAAGTCTGCGGGCGAGGTAATCTGACATTCAAAGATCGTAAAGGTGTCATCACTGACATCATAAACCGTCGGATTCGACGGCAGATTCGGATCATCGGCATCACTGACACGAACGATGCATTGGTCTGAAGTAATCTCTGGCAGGGTCCAGGTATATTGGCCGTCATTTCCGGTATTGGGATCAATCACGATCCAATCGTTCGTGTCAGTGAGAGAATAGTCCAGGTAGATTCTGCTGATCGTCGGATCGACCGTCCAGGCAATATCTTCAACGGTTCCGGCTATCCATGATTCACCTCCGTTAGGTGTTAGCACCTCAAGAGGAACGGTACAAGCCACGGTCGTCTGATTGGCCACGGCATCATAACTGACATCGATGGCATCACAGTCGGAGGTCATGAGTTCTGCAGTAATATACTCATGAATACGTGTCTCGCGATTCCGATTGATCACCAATGTGCCGCCTTCACCTAAATGTAGGTTTCCATCGAAAATAATCAAATCGCCCGCTTCGACGAGGGTTCCGGCGATGTTCATCTGACCGGTGGAGGGGTTGTTCGGGTCATCGAGATTGCCGACTTTGATATCGCCGCCGATGACACATGTGCCGCCGGTAATCGTAGCGGTTCCCATTGTGGAAAATGTTTCGTGTGTTTTTTTGCCAAGAATAAGATCACCGGTGGTTTCCACGCTGCCGCCTTCCATCGTCATCGTCCCCGTGCTGCCCTGTTCGCCGATGGTAAGCATCCCGTTAATGAAGACCGTCCCGCTGATCATATTCATATAACCGACGCCGCCGTTTTGAGCGCCGATCTTTAATTGCGATTTGCCTCCGCCAGTCATTTGAAATTGGCCGCCATCGACAGTCAGGGTGCCGATACCGGGATCGTCAGTGGAATCATGCGTACCCTGGCCGAAATTCGCATTCTTATCAGCTTGAGACATTGTAAATACACCGCCCTTCATGATCAGCGATGCAGACACTGTATTGCCGACTGTCATGGCCTGGTTAACTATTTTACACCACTTATAAATTGCCTGAAAGCCATTTAGGCTAATCCTTTTCGCCACTTTGCGCAAGCCTGTAAATTGCGAGGCAGAGTTTAACCCCCTGATAACTCACTGTTTTATGGCCTATATCGCATTACTAATCTGCAAACCAAAATAATCAATGACCAGTTGTACTTCTCCCGTATTGACTAATGCGTGAACGTCTCCTGATTCGACAACAACACAGTTATCTTTTTTCAAATCAAAGGGCTTATCATTAACAACGATCCGGCCCGTACCTTCTCTGACCATAAACACTTCCACCATATCCTCATGGGCATGAGCCGGCACTATTTCACCCGGTGGAAAAACAGACCTCGCCAACTGCATGATATTAGCGCACTGCCCTTTATTCAGCAGAACATGCTTTTGGATCCGCTCATTATGCGAAACCGGCTCAACAGACGCTCCCAGAAAATCAGCAAGAATCATGTTTGACTTCTCCTATAAGAATGAATCGTTTTTCTGATGCTGGATTTTTTCAAGCAGTTCTTTTAAACTGTCGGCCCGATCAACCGGACAAACAAGAGTCGCATCCGGGCTATGTGCGACGATCATGTTCTCCACGCCAATCAATGCCAGTAAATGTCCGTTATCTTCAGTCACAACGATATTATTATGACTCTCAAGAAACTCGGCATACTCGGAAATAACAATATTGTCGTCATTGTCAGCTTGTACGATATCACGCAAGGCTCTGAATGATCCAAGGTCGTGCCACTGGCAATCCAGCGAAATTCCATAGACATGTTCAGCATTCTCCATCACCGCATAATCAATGCTGATTTTCGGTAATTTCGGAAACCACTCTTCCAGTATTTGCTGCTGATCATGTCTGCCCCAACCAGCCTGAATTTTTTCAAGCGGTTCAATGCAATCCGGAACAAAATTCTTGAGATTGGCCAAGATCGTCTCACATTGCCACGCAAACAACCCTGAATTCCACGCATAACTGCCGTTTTCAACGTATTGCTTTGCCGTATCACAATCCGGCTTTTCTCGAAATGCCTCAATTTTATGCACACCGTTTTGAGATGAATCCTGGCTGAATTTGATATAGCCCAATTGTGTACTTGGAAATGTCGGTTGGATGCCGAAAGTCAGCAAGGCTTCGGGATGATCATTCACAAAATCCAGGGCCGACTGCATCGCTTGCTGAAAAGACTCGACCGGTTGCAGCAACTGATCCGCCGTTACAACCGCCATCCTCGAATCGGCGTCTCGTTTACAAAGAATTGTCGCCGCCAACCCAATAGCACTGGCAGTATCCCGCATAGCCGGTTCGGCAATGATATTCTCTTTTGGCTGTTCGGGCAAATCATCACGAACTGTTTCCACGAAATTGGCATTCGTCAAGACGATAATATATTGAGCTTCAAAAATCCCGGTCAATCGCTGATAGCATTTTCGTAAGAGGGTTTCTCCGTCTAAAAGTTTCAGCACCTGTTTAGGGCGCTTTTGACGGCTCAGAGGCCATAACCGCTTACCCGACCCCCCTGCCATAATCACTGCATAGTTCATCGTTTCAGTGCCTTTTTATTGAATTGATGTTAGATTCAGACCTTCGATCTTAAAGACACAGGCAAATTGACACGGCCGTTGAGTTTTTTCAAGTGTGGGAGGGTGAATTGTCAGTGTCTTGTCTTCATTTATGGTATATCCCACCTTAGCCCGACTGCCGAGCAGTTTAATTTTGAACTTGCCGCCATCTGACGGAACTGAAAGCGATTTCAATGTAAACGATGTCTCCGGCCACCCCATGATTATCGCATATAATGTGCTGCCGTCTTTACTCTGAGTATAACGAATATCCGCCGCAGAATACTGCAGAT
>JADHXS010000116.1 GCA_016782835.1 Phycisphaerae bacterium
TCATCTGCTACATATTCACCTGGTCCAAGCATCTTGATAACCTCCAATATAGATTTACGTTTCTATATTAGATATCGGCTTCAAGATGCCAAAAACTTCAAAAAAACTCTGTATTGCTGCTACAGTCTCTGATTTTTTCGTCTTTATCCAGTTGAAGCAGATTGATAATATTACGTCCCTTGCTCTGTCGTGACATCGCAGGGATGTTGTACACTTTCAACCAGTGGCAGATTCCCTTGCTGGTAAAGAACAGCAGATAATCGTGTGTGAATGCGACGAACAGATGCTCCAGGAAGTCGCCCTCCTTGGTGTCGGACCCGATGATGCCGCGGCCGCCGCGACCCTGCTTACGATAGGTGTCGATCGGCAAACGTTTAATATAGCCACCGTGTGAAATGGTTACCAATACCTCTTCTTCTGCAATGAGGTCTTCCATCTCAAAGGTGTCGGCTTCGTCCATGATGATTTGTGTTCGACGCGGATTTTTATAGCGTTCCTTGATTTCGTACAGGTCCTCGCGAATGACATCAAGCTGCAAATCCCGGCTGGCCAAAAGGGCTTCGAAGTCAGCGATTTTTTCCGCCACTTCGGCATATTCCTTCGCCAGTTTTTCAATTTCCAGTCCCGTCAACCGCTGCAACTGCATCGTCAGGATCGCATCGGCCTGCGGCCCGCTCAGGAAGTAATCATTTTTAGAGTACTGCTCAATAAACGCTTCCGGCAATAGTTTATTCAAGGTCTGGGCTTCTGCTAAACGCAGCGGCTTTTTCATGAGGTTAATTTTTGCCGTCGGGCCGTCCGGCGAGGCTTTAATGATTGCGATAATCTCATCAATATCCCCCACCGCCAGAATCAGACCTTCGAGGATGTGAGCGCGATTACGGAATTTTCGAAGCAGATGCCGTGTCCGCCTGCGAATCACATTCAAGCGGTGATTGATAAACAGCCGAAGCATTTGCTTGATATTCAGTATTTCGGGGCGATTGTTGACCAGCGCTACATTATTGGCCGCAAACGTGTTTTGCAGCGGCGTTAAGCGATACAAATTATTCAGGACGACATTGCTGTCGGCGTCTTTTTTCAACTCAATCACAACCCGCATGCCTTTTCGGTCGGACTCGTCCCGAATGTCGGAAATATCCTCAATCTGACCATTGCGGACACAATCGGCAATCTTGGAAACGATTGTGGATTTGACAACCATGTAGGGAATCTCTGTGATGATAATGCTTTCGCGTCCGCGTTTGTTGGTTTCGATATGCGATTTACAGCGTACTTTCAGATGTCCCCGGCCGGTCACATACGCATCGAGAATGCCCTTTCGGCCGCAGATAACGCCGCCGGTGGGAAGGTCCGGTCCCGGCAATCGTTCCAGAATCTCCTTAAAGCCACACTCCGGATCTTCAATCATGAGCAGCAATGCATCACAGACTTCCGCCGCGTTATGCGGCGGAATATTCGTCGCCATGCCGACCGCAATCCCGCTGCCGCCGTTGATAAGCAAATTCGGGAACTTGGACGGCAGCACGGTTGGTTCCTGACGGGTTTCGTCATAGTTCGGGACAAAATCCACCGTGTCCAGCTTCAGGTCCTCCAGCATGTCGGTGGCGGCCTGTGTCATGCGGGCTTCGGTGTAACGCATGGCCGCCGGCGGGTCTGCGTCGATACTGCCGAAGTTTCCCTGCGGATCGATCAGTTGGACGCGCATGTTCCATTCCTGCGCCAGGCGAACCAGCGTTCCGTAGGTGGCCTGGTCGCCATGGGGATGATAGTTACCACCAGTGTCACCGACAATCTTGGCACATTTACGATGTTTGGAGCGAGGCCCCAGATTCAGATCGTTCATCGCAACGAGAATTCGCCGCTGGGAAGGTTTCAATCCATCCCGAACGTCCGGCAAGGCACGGGATACAATGACGCTCATCGCGTAATTCAAATACGAGTTCTTGAGTTCATCAAGAATCTGTATGTCTTCAAAACGTTCAGGCTGAACTGCGTTTTCCGCGTTTTCTTCCATAAAACTTCTGTCCTTGTAGAGTCTGAAATTAACCGGGTAACATTCTCCTTAAACCCCGGGTTCATAGAAAGAAACAGTTTACCTGTAAGGGAAGAAATTGTCAACGAATCCTTCATAATTCACGGACGAAAAATGGGCTTTTTTAAAGGTTTTAAGCAGGATTTTTGAGGAAATTTTACATTCGAGGAAATGACCGCTCAACAGCGGTTAATAAAGCTGTTCGGAACCACCGTAAATGACCTTGATATTGCTCAGATTGGGGATCATGGGGGGGAATTTTGGGACCCATTTCGAAGCCCATTTTGGGGTTGGCGGCCTAAATGCCTGCGACCAATAGACCAGCACCGCTTTTCCCATCATATATTCCCGCGGGACGGTTCCCGTGCGATACGTTTTTCCATTATTACCAATGCCTTCGACCGACCACAATCGCGCATCCGAACTGTTGTTGCAGTTGTCGCCGCAGACAAAGAATTGGTCAACATCGAGCGTAAACGGTTTATCAACCGTCGCCCGTAAAGCAGGTTCTTCCTTGCCTACATAAAAGATGTCTCGATACAGAGCGATATGGCGAATCTCTGTGGGACCCGATGCAAAAATTTTGATGGTCGGCGGACTTTCATCCGAAGCATCCTGTGTGCGGAACGAAATATCTTTGGAGAGGTCATAGGAAAAACGTTTTTGGCCCCAGCGCAGCACCAGTTGCTGATCCACATTGGCAAACTCAAATTTTTCAAAAATGCCGGGTTTGATCCCGCCTGTCAGCGTTGGCCTGCCAAGTTCGGTTGCGACTCCGTCCACCGTTTTTGTGAAAAGCAGTGAGCCTGCAAAGTTGACCTGGGCCGAATAGATGACTCCGTACTTTTCCAGCGATGCTCCAATACATCCATCAGGACTTTGGCCTTTGGCAAAAAATGTAATCATCAGGTCACTGCAAACGGGTCTGTATCCATACCCGGAACTGTTGTTGTACGCATAACTTGCTCTGAACTCGTTTGGATTGTCCGTCTGAAATGAGATAAAATGCTGTTTGTCCGATACGTCGTCAAGCGAATACCGCGTTGGCTGTAAATCCCACTCAGAGCCGTTTTCATTTTTAAAAGGCCGCATCCAAACGGTATTGTGCGTGTCCTGGCCGTGACGTATCGGTTCGTCGAAGTTGTCGCAGGCGTCCAGCGGTTGAAAATCCTGAACAAAAATCGGCATCCAGAGCTCTTTTTGTACATTGAGGGGCTTTCGCATGATTTTCCCGTCAATGAAAAGGTCGCCGTTGATTAACTGGATGGTTTCCCCGGGAAGCGCCACAAGTCGTTTAATAAAATTATCCCGTGGATTTGTTGGATTCTTAAAGACAACGACATCCCAGTGTTTGGGTTCAAAAAACGCATAGATACATTTGAGGACAAAGATGCGATCTCCGTTTTTGGGAGAGCCGATTGCATGCGGCGGCTGAAAATAATTGCAATTCGGACACTGCGGCCTGTCAAGCGTGTACGAATCTTTACCGGTATCAAATGCATAACCGCATCGAAAACAACGAAATTGGTGATGTGCCCCGCGAAGCGTTTCCGCCATGCTGCCGGTGGGAATCTGGAACGCCTGAACGGCAAATCCCTGAAAAACCAGTGCTAAAATAAATGCCACCAACAGCCATTCAAGAAGCGTTACGACGTTTTCGGCCGAATGATGGTGCCGGTGAGCAAAACTTTCATAAGGTTGTGATTGCTGTTCTTCCATAAAACCCGTGATAGCGCTAATCCTTACCCCCGTAAATGATTTTTATGCCGTCTACATAGGGAATCCAGCGAATGGGTTCTTTGCCCAGTCGGTAACCGCCCGGCCAGTGGACAACGATGCCTTTGCCGACCAGATAATCTTTCGGCACGACCCCGGCCGGGTACGTTTGTCCGTTATTGCCCAGCCCTTCGGTCGGCCATAAGCGGGAATCTGCACTGAACGGACTATTGTCGCCGCAGGCGAAATACTCATCGTCTTTGAGAATCATCGGGTTGTCCTGGGTTCCCCGAAGGACATTCATCACTTCCGGTTCGTTGATATAATGAATATCCCGATACAAACCGATGTGCGTTAATTTTAGTTTGCCATAACCCATTATTTGAACTTCCGGATTGATTGTCCGGTTGGCTCCGGCATCATTCATACTTGTGCCCAAGTCATCGACCAACCTGGCGGAACCATACTCCAACACAACCTGATGGTCAACCGTGGCAAAACGAAAACGGGTAGTTTTTTGTAAATCGTCCCGGTCACATTGGCCTTCTTCCAAGACAATGGGCTGACCTCCCGGCGTCAGACGGGTAATTTGCAGCTTTCCGTCCGCGTACAGCCAGCCTTGGTAAATCACCCCATATTTTCGGATCTGTGCTCCCGCTGCGGAATGATTTTGGATGTCCAGATTATAACTCACCATCAAATCACTGCAAATCGGCATATGCGGAAAACTGCTTGGGTCGTCGTACGCATAGGTTGCTCGAAAATCATTCCCCTGCCGGTTATTGTACCGGATTCGCTGGATGGTGTTATTATCGGTATCAAGTTCAAAAACAGACGGGCCATTGGCGGCTAAATTCCACGCCGCACCGGAAACCTTTTCGAAGGGCTGCTGCCAGTTGTGCCCATTGAATTCGTTTTCCTGCGGATGGGCAGGCTGGTAGTCGTTGTCGTAGATAACCATCCACAACTCTTCCTGGACTTTGTCGGGTTTGCGCTGTATCTTCTTATCAACATAAACATCCCCATCGACAATCTCAATGGTTTCATTGGGGAGCCCGATACATCGTTTAATATAGTTGATTCTGGGGTCGGTTGGATTCTTAAACACGATGACATCCCATCGCTTCGGCTGAAAAAACTGATAAATACTTTTCAAGACAAAAATCTGGTCGCCCTTAAAAACCGTTCGCATGTGCGGCGGCTTTATCCGGTTGTGTTCAATGGTATACAATCTTTTGTTTGCATCACGATAAATCGGCGGCTCGGAATAGCCACAGTTTGGACAACGGGACGACAAATATTTCTCCGGGCTGTCCGGCGGGGTCGATATTTGATGCACAATCGGTAATTTCTCGGATGGCGTAAGCGTATCTGAAATCCCATATTGTCGTGCAAGAAAATCATGGTCGTAACGATAACCGCACTCGGCGCAGCGAACCCGAAAATGTGCCCCCCGGAGTGTTTCGGCCATACTGCCGGTAGGAATCCGGTAAACCTGCATGATAAAGACAATGAAAACCAGCGTACTGGCAAAGGCGGTAATCAGCCATTCGGCGGTATGATAAACCGTATCAATTTTAGCATTTCCGCTGTAAATCTCGTTTTTTCCCGATGTGAAGGGCACGTTTTTAGGTTCCTTAAAATATCTAAAAGTTAGTATTATTGCCGGATTTTTGAGCCCGGTCAAGAAAGTAATTGATAATCCCTGTAAAAACCCTCTATCGGGTCTTTTTTTGATTTCATAAAGATATTAAGACTTTTTTAAAAATTCTCAAAAAAACCTTGATGCATCGAAGTCTTTTCTGTATAGTAATTTGTGAATGCTTTGGGAGTGCTCCGATGATTAATTGTTGCCGAAACGTGCGGAAGATGTTCATACTAAAATCAAAAGGGTAGCCAATGTCAACAATTACAAAGAAAGAACTCATTGACAGGATTGCAGAGGTCACACAGGCAAAGCGAGTCGTTGTAAAACGCGTCGTTCAAAGCTTTCTTGATGAAATCATCAATGAATTGGCCGCTGACAACCGACTGGAATTCCGGGACTTTGGCGTGTTTGAGACACGGACACGTACGGCACGCACTGCCCAGAATCCCAAAACACTGGAACGGGTACAAGTGCCTCCAAAACGAAGTGTCAAGTTCAAGATGGGCCGCCTGATGAAGGAAAAGTTGGCAATAGAACCCCCTCTTGTAGAAAAATTTCAACCTTAAAAAACGATTTTTGACTGGCATAAGGCTCGGAAGTCAGAGTAAAAGCGGAGGTGTTTGTCATGACCGAAGGCAAGGTCAAGTGGTATGACAGAAAAAAAGGATATGGTTTTGTCGTGAATGACGAGGGTGAGGATGTGTTTGTCCATTACACCTGTTTTTCCGATCCTTCTTTGCGTTCGTTGGACGAGGGGGAAACAGTGACATTTGATGTTATCCCCGGCGAAAAGGGATTTCGGGCCCAAAACCTTGCTCGGAAAGCGGAAGTTGCGGGTAAGATGTAAATGTAAATGTGGCTGTTTTGAAATATCTTCAAGAACGCACCTATTTCTTCCGATCAATAATTTGAAATGGCCGAATCAGGTTATTTTGAATAAAGGAGTTGACCTGCAAAATCTCGATAACATCGGTACCTGGGATGTTAAAGTGAGGAGAGGATGTTTGGCGTTCAATCACAATGTGCTCTTGATTGTCGCGTGCTTGTTCTGAACAAGCACTACATGGCCCTTTGTATTGTCGGGGCGAGACGGGCTTTTTCCCTTCTTTTTTCAGAACATGCGGAGGTGATTTCCTGTGATGACGGTTCCTACGCCAATTATAATTTCCAAAGCTGGAAAGAAGTCAGTCAAATGCGGCGATCCTTCGAAGCCCATAAGCATGACTGGATTTCCACGGTTAGTTTTGATATTGTCGTTCCGCGCGTCATTCGCTTGTTGTCGTATGACCGCGTTCCGAACAAAGGAATTAAATTTAACCGGCGAAACTTATTTGCCCGTGATCGAAACCACTGTCAATATTGCGGTAAAAAATATTCGACTCAGGAATTATCCCTGGACCACGTGATTCCGCGTCGATTGGGCGGGGCGATCTCCTGGGAAAATATTGTC
>JADHXS010000020.1 GCA_016782835.1 Phycisphaerae bacterium
CCTCTTCAATACCGAATCGTTTCAGCGCGTCAAATTGACTATACTTGTCTCGAAGCTTCAGCGTCGCCCCCGGTATCACACCCAACCCGCGCCATGCGCCGTCGCATGGCTCAAACGCCTCGTCGATAATTTTACGGGCCGTTGCGTTACCCTGCGGTGTCACCGCCGCTCCATAAACCGAATCGATGGCGGGCTTTCCGTCTGCAATCTGTTCACATATTTTTGCCAACCCTTCCAGAATCTGCGCTGCTTCAAAACCGGCCACCACGCAAGGCCGTTTGAATGTTTCGACCACCGGCTGATATGCATCCGACCCCAAAATCACACTGACATGACCGGGACAAAGAAACGCATCAATTTTATCATTCTTGTCGCCGAGCAATGCCATCATCGCCGGGACGACCAACTTGTGCCCGCTGAGAATGCAGAAATTGTCGATTCGGTCTTTGGCGGCATCAGCCACCGCGACCGCACTGGGCGGCGTCGTCGTCTCAAAACCGACCGCCACAAACACAACAATTTTACTGGGGTGCTTTTTCGCCAACGCCAGTCCGTCATCCGTACTCAGCACAACCTTGACGTTACTGCGATGCAGGCTTTCCAACGAACCAGCTTTGCCCGGCACACGAATCATATCGCCGTAGGTGGCAATCATGCAATCATCCCGCAATGCCAAATCCATCACCGTATCAATGTATCCCTGGTCGGTCACACACACCGGACAGCCCGGGCCACTTAACAACTTCAAATTGTCCGGCAGCAGCGACCGAATCCCATGTCGAAAAATGGACACCGTATGCGTTCCGCAAACTTCCATCACCTGAATCGGCTTGTCAACATTATCACATACCGCGTCAATGGTCTTTCTGGCTTTCTCGATGCGCTGGAGCATGATTAGTCCTCCTCCTGTTCAGCCTTTTGCCGTTCAGCCTCAAACTGGGCAATCTCCTCGAACAGCTCCCATGTCTTCTTTGCTTCTTCCTCATCGACCTTGGTAATCGCATAGCCGGCGTGAACCAGCACAATATCCCCCACTTCAATCTCCGGCGTCAAGGTAATACGGATATTCCAGCGGTTGCCCATTGCATCGGCCACCGCTTTGTCACCGTCTATTTCAATGATTCTCGCAGGTACTGCTAAACACATCCTCTTACTTCCCGATTAAACCCTGTTTGGCTAATTGTGCCGCAATCGCCGCCTGTCCGAGGCTGATGCCGCCATCGTTGACGGGCACTGATTTTTTCCATAATACACGAAATTGTTCTCCCTGCAAACGCCGAATCAGGCGATTGGCCAAATAGCGGTTACAAAATACGCCCCCGCTTAATGCCACATCCGAAAGTCCCTTGACCTGTCGTGCTTTTTTGGCCAACTTAAGCAATCCTTCGCATACACTATTGTGAAAGCGGGCGGCAATGATTCCCTTGCTTATCTTGCTATGAATATCGCCAATCATGCCCTGGATAATCGGCTCATGCTCTAAACACCATACGCTGCCATTCTGTTGAAGTTCGATTGGGTAGGCATCTTCAACCTCATTTTCAACAATCGATTCCAGCGCCATGGGCAACTCAGCTTCGAATCGATTTTTTGTACCCAGCCCCAAGAGTGCTGCCGCGGTGTCAAACAGCCGCCCTAAACTCGATGTGGAAACAGTATTTAACCCTTTTTCGATTTGTTCACAAATCAATCGTATTTTGCTTCCATCCGGTTCAATCGAGGCCAGCAATTCGAGATGTTCATCAACCTGCGCGTTTAATAATCCAATAACGGGACGAATAGCTTCTTTGGATGCCTTGTCACCACCGGCCAACGAATAATACGCTAAATGTCCGAACCGTTCAAACTCCGTCAGTGTGGCGATTAGACATTCACACCCCCAAATCGCTCCGTCTGTACCGTATCCCGTGCCGTCTGCAACGAGACCGATGACCGGTCCGGACAAATTATATTCGGCTAATACTGAAGCAATATGCGCCCAGTGATGCTGTACCCGAACAAGCGTTACATTCTGCAGTTGTTCGGCGAAATGGGTAGACAGATAACCGGGGTGTAAATCGCAGACTGCCACCTGCGGTTTGACTTCAAACAACTGCTGTAAATGCTGAACCGAATGGACATAGTGACGATAGACACGGCCGTCCGCCAAGTCGCCGATGTGCTCGCTCATCAGATACTGATTGCCCTTAACAAAACAAAACGTATTTTTCAAATCCGGCCCGGCGGCAAAAATTTCCTGTTCATTCGGTTCATTTCGATAAACGGGAGTCGGCACATACCCTCGCGCCCGCCGGAGGAATGCCGCCTGACCGTTGACCTCATGGGCAACCGAATCGTCCACTTGCCGATAAATCTCGCGGTCATGCATGACAAATACATCCGCAATATTGCCTAACTCATCAAGGGCTTGCTCATTTTTGCAAATCAGCGGCTCATCCGACAAATTGGCACTGGTCATTACCAATACTTCAATGCCCTCTTCCGCAAACAGCAGATGATGCAGCGGCGCATAACACAGCATAAACCCAAAACGATGCGTGCCGAATGCTACGGACGGAGCAATCGTATTTGGTTTTTTCTTATCCAACAAAACAATCGGGCTTTCAGAACTTGTCAAAAGTCCCGTGGTCAATTCATCAACTATTGCATATTTTTTAACCGCCTCAACTGAAGCGGCCATCATCGCAAACGGCTTGGCGTCGCGATGCTTGCGTCTGCGAAGTTCCGAAACCGCCTGTTCATTCAACGCATCTGCCGCTAAGTGAAATCCACCGATACCCTTAATCGCCGCGATGCCGCCTGCTCGTAAAACCTCTGCACAACGCGCGATTACTTTATCCGAATCGGTTTCAATGGTTTTGCCGTCTTGATTCGTTAACCAGACTTTCGGCCCACAGACAGGACAGGCTACCGGCTGGGCATGGAACCGGCGGTCTTGCACATCGGTGTATTGCGATTGACATGTTTGGCACATCGCAAACTCGCCCATCGTGGTATTGGGCCGGTCGTAGGGAATCGTTTTAACAATTGAGTAACGCGGGCCGCAATGAGTGCAGTTAATGAACGGATAACGATAGCGAAAATCCGACGGGTCATTCAATTCCATCAGACAATCCGCACAAGTCGCGCAATCCGGCGTAACTTGAGAAACCGGCGAACCGCCCCGCTGGCTTTCGATAATTCGAAAAATATCTTCATCGGGAATAACAGGAATGGTTTCCTGGCCACACTCCCATACTTCCATCAGTGCCGGATAGCCGACCTGTGTTCGATCACAGAGTTTTGTCACAAACTCATCCAGCCGTTCATCACTGCTCTGGGCCTCAATCGTTACCCCCTGCGTGTCATTCTGCACCGTTCCGGAAAGCCCCAATTCAGCCGCCAGACAATAGATAAACGGTCGGCACCCGACACCCTGCACGCGGCCGCAAATTGTTACTCGTATTCGATTCAAATAATGCCCTCTGTATAAACCTGTGACAAATGAAAAGGATTTATATTATACGCACAGGCAGCCAAACTCCAATCGCAAAACAAATTGAATCCGGCTGTAATTGGGGTAAAGAAAATAAAAAAATAAGATATTTATTCAAAAATCAGCATTAGATGGTCTTATAATAAGAAAGAAATAGAACCCGAAACGCAATTATATAGAAAATACACAAAATATATTCATATTTTCTTAATATTCCGTTGATATTAAAAACACATTCCGCTATAATGCATCTTAGTATTAGAAAATCAATAAACAAACTGGGGGTTTGGATTATGATAAACGGTTCACACAATATTCGATACTTTCGGGTTATGGAATCAGGACGGGGTCCGCCGACACGATAAAAAAACAACCTTTTGACTACAGATACAAACCATCAATCTTTTACTGCCATTATCTGAAAAATTAAAAAATGAACAACCCGGTGTCAAAAAACAGTATAAGAAAGCGAATATTCAGGAAGTACCACCGCTTTTTGAATTCACTCATGCGGGGGCCACCGAATTTGTGAACAGAAGTTTTTGTCTCTGTTCTTCGGTCCCCGCACCTTTTTCCCGCCGGTGTCTTTCAGGCACGTTTTTGACCCCACCATGCAGGATTTTCATAAATTTCTTTCCAGCCATTACTGTTTTCGATAAAATCATTAAAAACAATCTCTTTTTGGAGAGAAGATGGCTCGGTCACTAACGAATATGCTGGATGAGTTTCGACATTACTGGAAACATTATGTCCTTCAAAGCCTTCTTGCCACCGGGTCTGTTTTTCTGATTCTTGTCATTCTCGGCCTGCAGGAAGCGGTGATTATCGCTTCACTTGGCGCCACGACTTTTGTCGTTTTTGCCCTGCCGGAAAAATTCACCGCCCAGGCAAGAAATGTCATCGGCGGTCACACTGTCGGCTTGTTATGTGGATTTGCGGGGTCAGCACTTTTACACCTATTTCCATCCCCGGAGAGTATGATTACCCAATCGGCAATGTATGCGTTCTCTGTCGGGCTTGCCATTTTCGTAATGGTGGTGTTTGACACCGAACACCCCCCTGCGGCAGGCACTGCTTTGGGCGTTGCGATGGAAGGATTTACCCTGCATATCGCAGGAAGTGTTTTATTCTTTGCCGTTATATTATCTGTAATTCGCTGGATGCTGAAAAAATATCTGCGGGACTTGGCCTGAGGCTATGAGGACTTGTGCTTAGCAAGCCAGCTTTCACACCAGCTTTGTGCCTGCTGTTTGGTATGCAGCTTTTCTTCAAGCTGAACAATGTACAATTCCTGAGCCAGTTGCCCAACCATCGGGCCGGGCGTAGCCCCCAATGCAATCAATTCATGGCCATTGAGCAGCGGTTCCGGGCGTACATCTTTTTCATCAATCTCCAACGCCCGCCGTTTGACCAAGCGAACCGCATGGGCACTTTGGCCTTTGGCCTTTTGGATTGCCTGCTGCATGGTTATCAAATCCAAAAAATACGGTTCATGCATCAACAGTTTCAGGCCGGACAATGACAGTTGTGTATCCAGCAGTACGTCCCGCTTTTCAAGCAAGAACCGCACATGTTTGATCTGCGGATTGCTCAGCTTTAGCTTATTGCACTGGTTTAACGCCATCTTCGAATCAAAACCCGACCAGAAACACGTCAGCGCCAGCGGAAAATCCACCGCTTGGGGTAAGTGTTCCAATACCTGTGTACCAAAGGCCGCCGATTCACCCTCACGGACAGGAAATATCGCTCGTGCCAAGCCGGAATCGGCCAGCAATTTTGCTCCCTGTATTCGATTCGGATGCGCCAGTATCTGTTCGAGTTCAGCGGTGATACGTTCGGCACTGATGCCGGTGATTTTTTTCGCATGGCTTTGAATTGACCGCCATGTTGCCGGTTCAATTTCAAAACCTAATTTAACGGCAAACCGGACCGCACGCAGCATTCGCAGATAATCCTCACTAAACCGTTCATCCGGGGTACCAATCGTTCGCAAAATCCGTTTTTCCAAATCACGCCGGCCATTAACGAAATCCAACACCGTTTTCTCAATGGGGTCATAAAACATCCCATTGACGGTAAAGTCCCGGCGGGAGGCATCTTCCTTCGCTGAGGTAAACTGCACATGGCCGGGGTGACGGCCGTCCTGATAACCCCCTTCGGTGCGAAATGTCGCCACTTCGACCTGTTGGCTATCCATCAAGACCATAACAACGCCAAATTGGGCTCCGATTTTCAGCGTCCGGCGAAATAATCCTATCACCTTCTCCGGGACCGCATCGGTCACTACATCATAATCCTTGGCGGGCCGACCCAGCAATCGGTCGCGCACACATCCCCCCGCAAAAAGAGCCTGACAGCCCTCTTTTCGCAGGCGACGAACAATCTTGTAAGCAGCATCCCGATTGGACATACCCATAATCTACAATAGAACCCTATGAATCGACAATGAAAAAATCTTTATCTTCTCTGAATCACTTGCTATCGACGACAAAGCTGTTATGATGTGGGCGGTTTTTTAACCCGAAATAATCGAAATCCTGAGTGATATAAGGAAAACACATGAAGATAATGACAAAACTCGTCTTAATCATCATACTGTCCCAATTCGTATTTGGCTGTGAAAAGAAAGAAACCGCAGACAATTCGTCTCCGGAACCTGCCACAATAACCGCAAAGACGGAAGAAGCCACAGGCTCGCCTGCAACGACTCCGGTTGCGGAGACTCCGGCCGCCGAGCCTCAACAACCCGCATCAGAACCTGAGGATCCGGTTGCCTCCGCCCCGCAAAAATCCGAGCTTATCGCCGCTCCGCCACTGAAAGGGCTTGAGTGGGTCAAAGGCGGTCCTGTTACATTTGAGCCGGGCAAGGTGTATATTGTGGAGTTCTGGGCGACGTGGTGTGGGCCGTGTAAAGTCAGCATTCCGCATTTGACGGAGATTCAGAAAAACTATAAGGACCGGGGCGTTACTGTCATCGGGATCTCCACGGAAAGGCCGGAGACGGTTAAGCCGTATGTGGAAAGCATGGGCGATAAGATGGATTATACCATCGCCGTAGATGTTGAAGGGTTTGCGCAAAAAGACTATATGGAAGCCTTCAACAAACAGGGGATTCCGCAGGCGTTTCTGATTAACCAAGCCAGCAAAATCGCATGGGAAGGTCATCCCCTCGATGGAATGGACGGCATTTTGGAACTCGTTGTACAGGGGACTTTTGACCCTGTCGCGTATGCGAAGCAAAAAGCCGAAGCCGAGGCGGTGCAGCAGCAGGCCATGGCGTGGTATATGGATTATTTCAGACAAATCGAAACCGGCGGCCTTACCGAAGAAACCAAACAACTCGGGTTAAACTTCATTGAAAAGGCGCCTGTTGAAGGCCTGAACGCTTTTGCGTGGAATATTTTGACCCGCGTCAAAGAAGCTGACCGGGATTTACAAGCAGCCCTCAAAGCGGCTGAAAAAGCGACTCAGCTTTCGTCGGGGAAAGACCCCTCTGTCTTGGACACCTATGCAATGGCGCTATTTGAAACCGGTAAAATCAAGGAAGCAATCGAGGCGCAGCAAAAGGCTGTGGATATGGCGAAAGATTATCTGCAAGCTCAGGAACAATTACAACAAACACTGGAAAAATACAAAGCCGCACTGGGCGAAAGTATTTAAGCCGGGACATATTTAACTGGTCACTGATTTTCCGGTTCTTCGGGTTTTTGGAAGAAGGCGATTTTCATGCTGCCCCATTCGCGGAGGTCGATCTGGGTCAGTTGGCCGTAGGCTTGTTCGATATAGGAACGCAGGTGGGTGCGCAGGGTTACCATGCCGCCGGGGTTGACCTGTGTTCCGATGAGTTCCATCATTTTCGCCACTTTGGAACCCGCCCCGCAGTTGTCGCTCATCTTGTACGGCGGGTCGACAAAGACCAGGTCATAGCCGCCGTGTTCGGGGGTCATGGCGGCGCCGACTTTGAGGATATTGGCACAGACGCTCTTGGACTCGGCGAGAAAGCCGGCCTTTTCGATGTTGCGATTGAGAATCTCGACAGCGCTGCGGCCGGCGTCGATGAAGGTGCAGAACTTTGCCCCGCGACTGAGGGCTTCGAGGCCCATTGAGCCGGTGCCGCAGAATAAATCGGCGACGACACAGTCTTCGAGCTTGCCCTTGCTCCATAAAATACTGAACAGGGATTCCTTGACGCGGTCGGTAATGGGCCGGGTATCGACGCCCTTCGGGGGGAATAGTTTCATTCCACGTTTTGAACCGGCTATTATTCGCATTGTTTCCTTTTGTCCACGGATTACACCGATTTTTTAGAAAATCAATTGGTATTCAATTGACCCATATCGCGGGTCATTACTTTTTATATCTCTTTGTATCTCAACAAATCCGCAACTTTCATACATTTTCTGCGAAGGCACATAAAAGGGGTGATCACCCGTTGTTACAGATACTTCCGTGAAACCTCCAAGTGCCAAACGGTTTACTAATTCGCAAAGTTGCAATTCCCCAAAGCCAATGCTTTGGAATTCCGGTATTATACAATTATATCCGACAATCGCCTTGGGAAAATTTCGCGGATCCCATGAGGCCATGCCGATCAGTTTTCCATCAAACTGTGTCAAAAAAACACACGCCCCGACCGTTTTCGAATTATTAAAGATCTCTTCATCATAGCGTTTCAGTTTTGCCCGTAATTCGTCATTCATCAACGGCTCAAAACCTTGACAGAGTAAATCAAAAACCACTCGCCTTTCAACATTTTCCACCGTCAAATATTTCATGGCATCTTCCTGCAATAATTCTCACTTTCCGTCTTTTCCTTAAACAAGGTTAAATGGCCATCACAATATTGACGCCAGAGGGAAATTGATCGGCTCTGTCGCATAAGGGATCGTTTCCGTATCCTGCGAACTCACACCGATTCCCATTGCATTCAGGTCGACTGTCACACTGAACCGCTTGTCTTTTTGCAACTCAGCCCATGCCTGTTTCATGCCGTCTGACCATCGAATGTCGTCAAAAACAAACAGTGCCCCCTGCTGCGTCTGCCGGTAGATCTCCTGGAAATAATCCAGCGTGGGTTGGTATTGATGATGACCGTCAATAAACGCAAAGTCTACGGGATCAAGCTCTGTGAGTGTTGCGGCTAACGTCTCGGCAAACAACCCTTCCACATAACTGATATTCTCAAGCCCGAGCGACCGATGCAGGTCTTTGGCCAATCGTAATCGATAAGGCGATGCCTCCATCGTAATCAGTCGTCCGTTTTGTGCGTTCATCTTTAGTGCCGCGGCCTGAAAAGCAGACGAAACCCCAACGTTCGTACCCAATTCAAGAATCAGCTTCGGTTTGAATTTCCGGATCAGCTTATACATAAACACACTTTGCCTGGACGACTTACTGACCTTGCAAACCGCACTGATTGTCAGTCCCTGATCATATAATCCGCCTTCACCTAAAGTTCCATCAATAAGCGGAGCATGCCGTTTCAGCAAACGTCTTCTTTCGGATTCAATTTGCCCGATAAGTTTTTTTTCGGAATGAGGCAGCGGCATGTTGAGTTCATTGAGAAACTCGGCCATTTGCTGAGCCTGTGGTTGATCGCATTCGGATAATTTGACGATCGCATCACAGTCTGTTCGGCATGTTTGGAACCGTAACATGTAGTGTTTCAAAATCTTTATAATCGTTCTAATAACCGGCATCCTACTGATCTTCATCAAAAACACTCCACTTCAAACACATTCGTCTTTCGTTAAATCTCTTATGAAACTTAAACCGCTTCCAGTCCCAGATCTGCCAGCATTTGGAGGTCGTCTTCTACAGATCGGCCGGCGGTGGTCAGGTAATTGCCGGAGAGGATGGCGGTGCAGCCGGCATAAAATATCCAGCTTTGTACGTCCCGCAGGTTCAGGACACGTCCACCAGCGACTTTTAAATGGGTACTGGGCAGAATGAACCGGTACAGGGCCACAATCCGCAGGATTTCCCGTGGCGATAATTTTTCCGCCTTGCCCAGCGGCGTTCCGGCTATGGGGTGGAGGAAATTCATCGGGACCATGTCCACGCCCAACCGCCGCAGTTCCAGCGCCATATCGATCCGGTCGTTTTCGGTTTCACCAATGCCAAAGATACCGCCTGCACACACACCCATTCCGGCCTTGAGTCCCGCTTCAATCGTTTTGACACGGTCTTCGTATTTGTGCGTCGAAACGATGTCCGGAAAATGGCGGGCGGACGTTTCGAGATTGTGATTGAAGCGCACCACGCCGGCATCGGCTAATCGCTGCATATTTTCGTCGCTCAAGATTCCCAGCGACATACACACTCCCAAACCCATTTCTTCTTTTATCTGCTTTGTCAATGCAATCAGCCGGTCCAGTTCCTCGTCGCCGACTTTGCGGCCGCTGTAGACAATGCCGAAATTGGGGACGCCCTTTTTCTTCGCCTCTTTTGCGGCGACCATAATCTCATCATCGCTTAGCGTCTTGGGTGTTTTATCCACCGCCGTATCATAATGCAATGACTGGGCACAAAATGCGCAATCTTGACTGCATCCGCCCAGACGGCCCGGAACAATGGAGCACATCTTGATTTTGTTGCCGAAATTAGCCTTGCGGATTTCATTCGCCCAGTAGAGCAGGTCGTCAAAATAGTCGCCGGAAAGCTTAGACAACGCAACAATCTCGTCCCGATCCAAAAGCTGACCGGTTAATATTTTTTCAGCAAATGCTCTAATCTGTTTATTCATGTTTACTATTTTTCGATTCTGTCGCCCCTCCGGGGCTTATCGTTTTTTTGAATCCGATTCCGGGGGTGTGAACCCCCGGCTATTATATTACCGGCCCTTCGGGCCTTTATTTGAAGTCCGCCTTCGGCGGAGACTCTTTCACACTGAATTCGGCGCCATTCGCGGGAAAGACAAACACTCCGTCTTCCGTTCCCTTTGTTCAGGGCTTATCGGGCCGCTTGCGCGGCTCCGCTTTTGTCTTACCTTTTAATGTTTCTTCTATCGGTACGGCGTATCGCCTGAAGTCTTCGGCGGGCACCGTAACCGTCTGCCATTTCGGACTGCGCGGTTTCATGCAGGCCCGATAGTGCGCCAGCGGCATCGCCAGGAGCAAAAACCGCCGGTCGCCAAAATCATACACCGCCTGTCCATCGGTTTCAACGTCTATCTGCTCTAAGGCAAAAACGAATACAAAAACGGCCTCTGCCTGGGGTTTTTGGCTTTGGAAACAACCTCGCCAATAGACAAGTGCTTCTACATCTTCAAATGTTACCCAGCCGTCAAGGGCTTTTAAGCCCGCCAGTGAGCCGCTGTGAAATGTCCGCCCTTTGACCTCCACCAGAAGCGGATTTTGGGAGTCGGGGCGAATCAGAAAATCGAAATTCTTGACGTCCTGTCGTTCAACACCGAAACGTTTGGTCTGGTCAACATCAACAAAGGGGATGTGATTTTCCTGAAGCCAGCAGGCAAAAACCTGCTCGTAGATATTGGGTTGCTCGGATTGCATAAGCGGCTCCTTAAAATGTATTGCCTGCATCCTACCGACAGGTAACCCCCTCCCCCCTTCGGGGTACTCCCCCTTAGCAGGGGGAGAGTTTTAAACTGCCGGTTGGAAGCCGGCGTCACCTCAAAAATGTGTCTGCGTCGACCAATTCCTGCTCGCCGGATTTCATGTCCTTGACGACGAGCTGATTGGACTGGGTTAATTCCTGGCCCACGATGATACATTTGGCGGCATTCATTGAATCGGCCTGCTTCATTTGCTTGCCCAGCGCCGCGGTTTTGTAACTGTAATTGCAGGAAAGGCCCGCGGCCCGAATCCGTGCCATCAATGCCACCGCGTCGTCGACAAACTCGGCGCCGGTGCAGGCGATAAAATAATCCAGCGTCTGAACTTTGAGCGACTCATCGGTCAGCAGGCCCTTTTGGCGCAGCAGGATTTCCAGCACACAGTCTCCCATGCCCATGCCGGTTGCGGTCACCTTCGGCCCGCCAAAATCGCTCAAGAGACTATCATAGCGTCCGCCGCCACAAATCGCGCGAAGCTGGCCCACGGCGTCATGAACTTCAAATACCATGCCCGTATAATAGGCCAGCCCGCGAACAATACCCATATCGAATCGACAATAATCGCCTACGCCCATTTTTTCCAGATAGGCAAACACCTGACTCAATTCGTTCAGCGCCGCCTGCGCATCGTCATTCAAATCCACCATCGACGGAATATTGTCCACCGAATGAATGTCCATGAGTTTAACAATCGTCTGAATTATCTGCGCCGAATTAATTTCCTTTTGAAGCATTTCGACAAATGTTTCATCTGGAATTTTTGATTTCTTGTCAAGAATCGGATATAGCGTTTCGAGTTTGTCTTTGGCAATTCCAATATTCATCAAAATCACCGCCAATAAACGCCGGCTGGAAATTTTTGCTTTCACATCCTTACTGCTAAGTCCCAGCGAACGCAGATAGTCCAGCGAACAATACACCACTTCGGCATCGGCCAGCACATCCTCAACGCCGATGATATCGATATTCCACTGGAAGAACTCACGCAGGCGGCCCTTTTGCGGGCGTTCGGCACGGCACAGGCGCGGTACGGAAAACCATCGAATGGGACGCGGTAATGCATTAATCTGCTGATTAACCATGCGGGCTAATGTCGGAGTGATTTCCGGGCGAATCGCCAAGAGACGGCCGCCGCGATCTTCGAAATTGAACAACTGCTCAACAATCTCATCGCCGCTTTTGATCTGGTACATCTGCAGGTATTCAAAAATCGGGCCATCATATTCCACAAAGCCGTTGCGAATCGACGCCGCTTTCCAACCGTCTACAATGAAATTTCGAACCGCCATCTGCGGCGGGTAAAAATCACGTGTGCCTTTGACCGATGGTATTTTCATAACAAGCCTTTATTTTACTTTTTTCTTTTTGGCTTTCTTCTTTTTCTTTTTCGGTTCCAGTTTTTCAAAAACTTTATCGCCGAACTTAATGCGCATATATTCTTCCATCTGCCGGTCATTTGTAAAATGCAGTTCGTAACCATAATCGTCACCGGTCAAATCACAATCATCCGTATGGTACTTTCGGCAGATATGCGGACGAAGTTCATAATTTTGACAGCGAAAATCCTCCTCCGAAAGGTATCGGCAGGTATTCTTGATATTCAGATACCACTCGCCGTCCTCCACAAACACGGTCACATCCCTGTGGCACAGATACCATCGAATATCATCATAATCATCCCAATCCTCAGGCGTTTCAATCGGCAGGGCAAAATAGCGGCAGCATTTACCGTTGCACTTTTTGCAGGCATCCGTCACCCTGATTGTTTTCTTCAGAATCGCCTTCGTCGGAGTTGCTTTTGTCATCTTTGTATTCACTATTAAACCTTACATTGAACTCATGCTGTGTAACCATTAACATTAAAACCGGCATTATAGACAATATACCCATTTCGTCAAGCAATTCCCGCATGAACCGGGCCGGACCACAGGCAATAATCAAAAATCCCGCTTGACCGCGCTCCTGTGAATCAGTATCCTAAGTATTCGATAACTCTACCAAGAGCTTGCTCTCAAGCAAACCTAATATTAGCAGGAAAAGGCCGTGAGCGAAAACGAAAATCAGGCACAGAGTCCAATACAGCCTTCAGGCGGGTTGCCGGGGCCGGCTCGTTTTTTGATAACCACGGCGGCTTTTGTGATTGTCGTAGCGGGTATGAAGGCGGCTGTGGATATTGTCGTGCCGTTCCTGATGGCGGTCTTTTTGGCCATAATCAGCACACCGGGGCTGTTCTGGCTGAAGAAAAAAGGCATTTCCACCCCCTTTGCCATCCTGCTGGTGTCGCTGGTCATTTTGCTGGCGGGTCTTTTAATCGGAACGGTGCTGACAACTTCGATTGCCGATTTCACGAAGGATTTGCCGCAATATACAAAGAAACTGGACGAAGACCTCCAAAGCTGGGAACAGAGATGGAATCACTGGCTGGACCAGCAGCGGGACAGATTCAGCCAGGATAATCCCAATAAGGCTGAAAACAATGCATCCCAAACGCCGCCGTTATCCGTCACGACATCTGAGCCTGAGCCGGACAAAAAGCCACTGTCAATCACCCGATTTTTGGATGCCCAGGCGGGGATGCAATTGATGGGCGATCTGCTGAGCCAACTCGGCGGCATTGTCGCCGACGGTTTTTTAATTTATCTGACGATGATTTTCATCCTGCTGGAGGCCTCGATTTTGCCCGGCAAGATTAAAGCAACCATGAAAAACGCTCCCGATACTTTTGATAATCTGTCCACCATCGCTGGAGACGTCAAAAAATACCTTGCGATGAAGACAGCTATCAGTCTGGCAACCGGAATTATTATCACGGTCTGGTTAATTATTCTCGGTGTTAAATACCCCATCGTTTGGGGACTCATTGCATTTCTGCTGAATTTCGTTCCGAATATCGGCTCGATTATCGCCGCGATTCCGGCCTGTGCGCTGGCCCTGGTCCAACTCGGCGTCGGGTCGGCGGTGCTAACGGGATTCGGCTATCTGGTGGTCAATGTGCTCATCGGCAATTTCATTGAGCCGCGGCTGATGGGACGGAGACTGGGACTTTCTACGCTGGTGGTCTTCCTGTCATTGGTCTTTTGGGGCTGGGTATTGGGACCGATGGGAATGCTGCTATCGGTACCGCTGACCATGACTGTCAAGATCGCCCTGCAAAGCCATCCCGATACCCGCACCTTAGCCCTGTTGCTTGGCTCGGAAAATCCGCCGCCGCAAACAACCAAAAACAAGCATAGGAGTTAACACAGTGATGCGGTTTTGTATTATTTTGGGGGCAGCCAAGGCCGGAACAACCAGCCTGTTTAATTACCTGGCACAACATCCGGAAATCCTACCATGTGGAAACAAGGAGCCTAATTTTTTTAGTAAGTATTACGACAAAGGATATGACTGGTATCTATCTCTTTGGAACAATGATACAATTGAAAACAAGCTACTGCTTGAGGCAACGGTTAATTATACCAATAGCCCGTCATTTCCCGATGTCAGTACAAACATGCTTGAATTTCACAGGAATTATCATGTTCCTATGAAATTCATCTATATCATGAGAGAACCCATTGAAAGGATCGAGTCACATTACAGTTATAATTATGCTCATATAGTCAATTGATCCCTATAGATGGCGCTCAATAAAGGATATATTATTCATTCCTCCTGCTACGCAGAACAACTCGACCCTTATTTCGAAAAATTTAACTCAAATAATTTTTTGCTGTTGGATTTTGAAGAGTTAAAAGATGACACTCCCAATGTACTCAAAAAAATCTGTGATTTCCTTGAGATTGATTCAGGATTTGTCTTTTCAGGTTTAGATAAGATCCACAATAAAACATCCGGTATAACGGTTACACGACCACTATAAAATATGTATCGAAAACACCCATTCCTCGAATCGTTTGCCAAAATCTTCCCGAAAAGCTTGAAGCGATTTATCCAGAAACTTCTTTTTCATGAAAAAATTATGGAAAAATTTAAGCTAACCAAAGATCAAAGGAAACGTGTTCATGAAGCCTTGAAAGATGATATGACCCGCCTGCATGACAAATATGGTGTGGATGTTAAAAAATGGGGATTTTAACTGATGATGTTAGTTGCTTGAAAAATGTGGCTACTCCTTGTCCTCCTGACCCGTTTATAAATAACTATGGCGAAATTGGCAATGTTGTCGAGAAAGACGCCCAATCCGCCCCAAATACCCTTTTTTTTTTCGTTTCCCCTCCAATTTCCTGTTGTAAATCGGGCTTTCTATGACTATAATCCCTTTTTAAAGAATCAATTAAATAAAATTGGACAACCCTTTTTGCGAAGGAGAGTGCTATGTCGCGTAAGGTATGTGGTATGTTGGCAGGACTGAGTCTGAGTCTGGTAATGTTAATGTCCGGGTGCAACCCCAGTTCCAGTGCGGATCTGAGTCTGAAATTCTCCCCGGACCAAACCGCAACGTACAAATCCGTTTCCGACGTCATCAAAGACTTCCGTTTTGAACAGCCGAATCTGGGCAAACTGCGTGAAGAACAAACGAAAACTACCATCGAGATGACATTCACCCAAACCATTCAAAGCGTTGACGCCGACGGCAATGCAACCGCAAAAATTACGATTGACGGTTTGGTGGTCAATATTATCAATAAAAACGAAAACAGATTTTCGTTCGACAGCCAAAAAGAAGAAAGCATGAAATCTCCCCTGGCAAAACTGCTGGGACAAAGTTACACGATTCAAATCAGTCCCGACGGAGATGTCAAAGTCATCGATGTCAAGAAAGCGCTTGCAGCGGTCCCGTCAGGATATGAAAACAAGATTGCCGCCAGTCTTCTCAATAAAGAAAATATTATCCAGCGTCATCAGATTCAGGCACTGCCTCAAGAAGCTGCGTCGAATTTATCAGTTGGCAGTTCATGGAACACCGTCGTACCGTCGCCACCGGGCCTGCTGGCACCCAAGTCCTACGACAAGGTATACACACTAACCGGTATTAAAACCAGTGGCGGTAATAATGTTGCCACGGTTAATATGGCTGCCAATGAAACTGCCGAACCGGCCGAAGGCGTCTCCGCAGGCGGCATGGGCATGTTTGCCAAGATGTTCGACAATGAAGACACCTACACCGGTTCAATGTCCATCAATCTGGATACCGGAACCGTTCTGAAAGCTCAGGAAAAACTCGTCAGCACCTATCTGGCACAGGAAATGCCTGAAAACGGCGACCCGGCAAAAGGGCCTGACACATTGACCATGCAGTTTACCCATCGGGTGGAACTCGAAAAACTGGATTAATAACACAACAATATGTCCCATTCAAAGGGGTTTTGCATGAAAAGCCGACGTCTTTATTCATGGATCGTTGTCGTTTGCCTGTGTATGGCCGGCTGCCAACGGCAAAACCGGCTGAGTTCGCAGAACTGGCTGCTGGTCAACTTCCAAAAAAATGTTCCGATCACCTATCAGTTTACATCAGATCGACAGATAACAATCGACCTGACCAGTGGTTCATCCGGCAAAAAAACAAAGCCCCAAACCATGTCCGAAAAACTCGACATGGTGATCACCTACACGCCGACCGAGGTCGATCCATTCAGCTTGACCACCCTCGTCGCCGAATGCCGGTCGGTAGAAGTCACACGCTCATCGCTAAGCGGTAAAAAAGAGTCTATGGACGCGATGGAATATCTGAAAGGTAAAAGTTTCACCTTTCAACTGTCGCCTACAGGCCAAATCGCTAACGAAACGGACCTCAAACGCATCATCACTGAGATCGGACAAAAAGCATTTTCTCAGAGTAAAAACGATAGCCAGCGCATTAAAAATCCTGATATGATCAACGATTTTATCGCAATGCAGTGGCACCTGTGGGATTCCACATCCACCATCGACAAACCGCTGGAAGGAATGCAGCCGGGTCAAACCTGGCAGGTTAAACAATGGATTCCCTGGCCTGCAACGACTTCCCGCATGCCTATGCGGATGACGACCTATACACTGGATTCGCTCACCACCGAAGAGGATCAGCCCCGAAAGGCTGTCATCAAAAGCTCCTATGACCTCGCAGACCCCGGAAAGCAGCGATTCCCTTATCCGTATGAAGGTATGTTTCAGACCCGCGGTATCATGGGCTTTTTAAGGAACTATAAATTTTTCGCGATGGAGGGAACGGGCACGCAAATCTTTAACATGGAAAAGGGGCTGATCGAAAGCGACCAGCAAGAGTACACCTTGAAAGTCAACGCCTCTTTCATGCTGCCGCTGGGCAACTCGCTGCCGGTGTTGACCATTGACCAAACGATTCTGATTAAACAAATCGAAAACCCCTGATTTTCGAAAGGCGAACCGTTGGAACGAAAAAACCTCTGGGCTCCGTGGCGTATTAAATACATTCAGGGACTGGCTCAAACCGACGGATGCTTTCTTTGTGATTATCTGGCGACTCCCCAAAACGATAAGGATAATCTCGTTCTATGGCGAACCGAACATGCCTTTGTCGTATTTAATAAGTTCCCTTATAATAACGGCCATTTACTGATTGCCCCGAACCGTCATATTGCCGATTTTTCGGATGCAACCAACGACGAAATGTTGTGCATGATGCAGTTGGTACGGGATTGCCAGAAGGTCCTGTCGCTGGCGATTGGGCCGCACGGGTTTAACGTCGGGATGAATTTCGGACGCTGCGCCGGCGCGGGTCTGCCCGAGCATGTCCATATTCACATTGTCCCGCGATGGGACGGTGATACCAATTATATGCACGTTTGCAGTGACACCGATGTCATCAGTCAGGGATTGGCTGAACTATATAACCAACTCATCGAAATCAGTCAAAAACAGCCGCTTCCCGCGATATCAAAATGAATGCCGCAGCCGCCCCTTATGCCGTTACCGAACAAAACAGCCGGGGGAGACAGTTTGCCGAGCCGCCACACCCGTATCGCAGCGGTTTTGAACGCGACCGCGACCGGGTTATTCACAGTGCGGCCTTTCGCAGGCTGGAAGGCAAAACGCAGGTGTTCACTACCGGCCTCAATGACCATTACCGAACCCGGCTGACTCACAGCATCGAAGTCGCCCAGATCGGCAGAACCATCGCGCGGGCACTGAACCTCAACGAAAGCCTGACCGAAGCGGTCTGCCTGGCACACGACCTCGGCCACGCCCCGTTCGGGCACACCGGCGAAACCGTCCTGAACAAACTCACCAAAGCCGCCGGCGGCTTTGAACATAACAAGCAGGCCCTGCGGATTGTTGACTTGATTGAGCATCCTTACCCGAATTTTCAGGGGCTGAACCTGATGTTCGAAACCCGTCTCGGTTTGGCTAAGCATTCCAGCCCATACGATAATCCCGAAGCAGATTCGGACTGGCCCCAAAATCCGTCGCTGGAAGGACAAATTGCCGACATCGCCGACCGCATCGCCTACAACTGCCACGACCTCGAAGACGGCATCCGGTCCCGGCTGATTAACGAAGACCCGCTTAAAGAGTTGGCCCTGTACCAACAGGCGGTCGATAAAATACACATTGACCGTATTGACGACTATGTCATTCGCCGGACCCGTCTGTCTAAGACAATCATGGATATTTTGGTTAGTGATGCGATTGAAACCAGCCAACGGAATCTTGCCGATGCAAAGATTAAATCGCTTCGGCAGGTCATGGAGTATCCGCAACATTTAATCGACATTTCAGAATCCGCGCATCACAGTCTTAAACAACTCGAAGACTTTTTGATGCGAAACATGTACCTGCATCCAAATTTGAAAGAAACGGCTGAGAAAGTGCAAACCTGGCTGAGCACCTTATTCGCCAATTTATGCGAACACCCCGAAAAAATGCCCCACTATTACCAAAAAATGATCGACACACAAACTCTCCAACGAACCGTCTGCGACTATTTATCAGGTATGACGGACAGATACTGTCTACAACTAATTAACGACATCACGCCGTAACAGATTGGGTTCGTTTGGGTTCGTTTTTGGGGCAGCTATCAGCCTTCAGCTTTCAGCAACCAGCTTCTGCAAAAAGATTTAACGTGATTTTACAAATTCGAAAATTGGGTTCGTTTGTCATAAAAAGGTGTGTCGAAAATGCTGACTTCCCTGTGAATTGACACTTTGGGCGCGATTTTCAGGCAGTATTCGCATGGCTTTCGCCATGGCGTTTTTATTGCTCCTTCACTTAATTTTAAAAGATCGTATTTTAATTTTGTATATTATACCATAAGTTAGATATTTGTCAAACATTTTTTATTTTTAGACACAGATTCACACGGATTTTCACGGTTTTTTACAATTTCCCATCCACCTCGCTTACTCGGTGGCTGCCACCCGTCGAGTTCAATGGTTGGCGTAGCCCACCCTACGGGGTTGTGGAGAGTATCGCGTGCGGCCGCAGTATAGAGCGATGGGGATAACCACACGGTATCCCATCCCTGCGCTGGCCCCCGGATCAAGTCCGGGGTGACATTGTTTCAGGCTTTTGCAGCCTAAATTTAGGCTTTCACAAATCGGGGTTGTGGGTATAATGGGGCGTATGAAAAAAGCGGAATTGCTGACAACGTGTTTCGGGCTGGGGAAGATCCCGATTGCGCCGGGGACGTTCGGGTCGCTGCCGCCGGTGGTTTTGTTCCAGGTATTGGGGTATCTGTGGCCTGCGGCGACGCCTTATGTGATGGCGTTTTTTCTCGTGGCGGGCTCGTGGGTGTGTATTCAGTACGGCCCGGCGATGATCGCGGCAACGGGGAAAAAAGACCCGCAACAGGTCGTCGCCGATGAAGTGGCCGGGCAGGGGCTGGTCATGCTGTTTATCGCCCTTTTGACCCCGGAGCATATCTGCAATACGATGGCGCTGGGATTTTTGCTGTTTCGGCTGTTCGATATCCTCAAGCCGTGGCCGTGCAAGAGGCTGGAAAAGCTGCCCGACGGCGTGGGCGTCCTGGCCGATGACCTGATGGCGGGCATTTATGCGTGCATCGGCTTTGCGATTGCCTATCACTGGCTGCCGCAGTATTGTACATAAACAATCTGCCCAAACAGACCGATGGTCAGTTTGAGAGCTTTTAGTTCGTAGTTAAAGATTCCCACGGTAAACAAGTCTGTTTTTGACTTTTTTCAGATTTATGCTAACATTATACTGATAAAACAGGTGAATGTGTTCTTTCGCCCCATTGGGGCTTTTTGTATAATGGGATCCTAATTCCGGAGGCTTGCGCCTCTGCTGGATTCGGCGCCCCCGCCTTCGCGGGGGTGACATTCCTTCGCGGGAATGACATTGCTATGGCAGGACAAGTACGCGATGGCGTTTTTATTTATGGATTTGAATGGCAACTGAATATTCGATAGAAACCTGTCAACAGCTTCAAAAGGCATTTGGGGCCTTGGGCCTTCATCGGCCCCTGCGCGTCGGGCATTATGACGCGGGGACGGAACTGGAATACACTATCACACCGGTTGAGCCGGGGCCGGGAGCGGTCATTCGCCTATCCATCGAGAAATTTGTCGGCGGCGGATTTGCCGGACAGGTGTATAAGGTCAAACTGACGGCTATCACAATGGGCGGTCAACCGACCCAAACCATGATGAATCTTCACGTCGGCGGTACGTATGCCGTAAAAATCCTGATTCCGCCGTCGTCGGGGTCGCTTCTGTTTCGTAATTTTCTGTATGCCGTCGGATTTCAAGGCCCCTTTCAGTTGCAGGTCAATCCAGTCGCCGCCCGCGCGGGCGCGTTGTGGCAGAAATTCATCCGGGCCGCGGCTCAAATCCGTTTTAACGACCCGCAGTGTGTCAATGACATCCATGCAACGTTTGTGGATTCGACGCTGGGCAGTTGCGGGGAAATCAGCGACTGGGTCGAGGGGCGAACGTGGCGGCTGGAAGTCGATGACCACCTGGACGCGCTAAAACGGTGGAAAAGGGGAAAGCCCGTTGATGAGAACACACTCGGCTCGCCGGAGTACCGCACCAAGTACCGGTTTATGACGGCGTTTGTTGACCTGCTGCACGAATTGGGGGCGCATGAATTCGCCCGGCAGTACGAATGGACGACCTGCAAAAGCCAGCCGAATGCCTTGAAGCGGCTGGAGACCAACCATGACCCCGCCGCCGGGCTGATCGGGGTGGATTTTCGGGCGGGGTTGGCACTGCTGGTGTGTCTGCCGATGAGTCCGGGGGATTTCAAGCTCATTTGGCAGGGACTGAAACGCGGGTCGCTGGTGCAGTTTGACCGGGGCGATTTGACAAAGCTGGAGCAGTATATCAACGAACATCCGCAAATCTTAGACGCCCTGCCGGCAGGGCGCCAAATGCTGGAAGAGCTGAAAACCTGCGAAATAATCTATCGGGACTCGGTTCCGGACATTACGCATAACCATATTCGCCTGCTGTATGACGGCAGACTCTGGAAACAACAGTTTGACAGCGCCGTGACGGGCTGGCAGACACGCAACCTGATCGACGTGGACAAAATCGACGGATTTCGGCAGTCGAAATTTAAGACGCTGCTGTTTTTCCTGTTGGGATTGATTCCGATTTTGGGGCGGGTTGGGCGGAAGGTCTGGGCCAGAACCGATTGGCGAAAGCATTACGGCTCGATTTTGGCCAGCGTTGGTTATTTCAAGCGGGCGTTTAAAGGGCGGATGCTGGAGAAGCTGATTAAATGGCACGAGAACGGACGCATGGACAACGATAAAGCCATGCGCCTGCAACATTCCGTGGCGGGGTATCTATTCCATGTTCCGTTTTCAATCCTGCCCGCAGGCCTGCACCGCTTTTTAACGGACCCGCAAATATTGAAAGATAAATTGTATTTTCTGTTTGTGCGACCCTACAAATTATTGCGCCACGCCGAACTCCGCGAACAGTGGATGCGAGACATGATTATCCAAAGTCAGAAAAAACATATACTTAGTGATGAAGATGCGGCTATTATTCTCTCACAGCTTGACGATCCTTATATACAGAAATATCTTATAGCACTTGTTTTACATCTTTTAACCATACCCGTGACTCAACTTGTAGGGGTGATTATCGCAGTAGTACATTGGATACGTCATCCAGAATTAACTTGGGTGGAAGCCTCGGCTTATGCTGTCGCAGTTCAGGGGATCTTAGCAGTCGTACCAATTTCTCCGGGATCTTTTTCGCGTGGGCTTATCACAACGATTATGGCCATTCGGGATCAAACCGTTAAGGATTACAATATCGCATTGTTCTTAAGCTTTTTTAAATACATCGGCTACCTGGCGTTTCCGATTCAGATGACGTATCGGTATCCGGCAATGGCGCGGTTTATGGCGGCACACTGGGCGACGGACGCGGTGCATATTGTGCCGGTGTTCGGTGAACGCGGGGCCTTGTTTGAACACTGGATATTCTGCGCGTTTTATAACTGGCCGCTGACGATACGCCGGCGTATGCAGCAAATCAGCAAACTGCGTGCAAATCTGCCTACAAGAATCTGGCATATTCCAGTGATTACGATGGTATTTGCAGGGATTTTGGCTGGGGCCTATCACCTTTATTACACGCAAACCGGAACCGTGCCGAGCAATGATAACAAGTGGTTCATGTCAATCAAACCGTTTTTTGAAATTTCAGTTAAACCGTTTTTGGCAATTTTGGTTGTATTGTTAATGATGGCTGGAGGAATATTGACACGGCTTGCCGGCGGTTTGTCGCGTATGAAACGCATTTTGGCAGCCATGATTTGTGGAATCTTCATCGGGATAGGGTTTTCCGTCGTTGCATTCTATCTTGAGAAAAGCTGGCAATTGGAACAAATTCGACTGCTGGTGCCAATGGTCTGGCGGTCGTTTGCGGGAGCAATTTTCTGCACGATTGGCGCTGTTATCACGGAAATCAAACTGCCGGAACCAACCCGGAAAAGTTGTTAAATGATGATTGGTATGACCATCGCTTTAGCCTATGGCCTGAAGCGATGCCACCCGTAGGGCTGCACTTCATAGAATACGATTCATTAATTGCCTTTCATATCAAGATATTTCAGAGGTACATATTTTTTATTTTGCTGTTTTTCCTCTTCTTTTCGTGGTTTCTTGCTTGTAATCGGCGCCAGTTTCTGTCAAAATGATGACGTTTTTGAGACTGTGTTGACATTCCGGATTCGGCGCCTTCGCGGGAATAACAGTGTTGTTTTGGAGAGAAATTTGATGACGAACAGTTTTGGGTCATTTTGTGATGACCTTTATATCGATATGAGTATTTGTACCCAGTTGGAACTGCCAAGCGGGAGGGATACTATCCTGACGTTTTTTGAGCGTCTGCAAAAGCAGTTTCCGGACATGACCCGTTTTGCCCGCCGGGAGACCGGCGAATATATCCTCGAAGAGGAAAAGCAGGGGCAACGCATCCGCTGGGTCGGGCTGGAGCCGGACCGTATTGTTGCCGGTCATACCAACCCGGATGATACAAGCCGGGCCTATGAACTTCATCATCAGGTGCTGGAACTGATTCCTTATATGCTCGGCGTCACGCCGCTGGATATCGACTCGATGGACATTACTTATACGATGGATTTCGATTATCAGGGCAATCACGACGAAGTCATCGCAGAGGCTTTGCTGAGCAATTCCAGTTTTGCAGGCCTGTTTGATATCCCGGGAGCCAAGCCGGTGAACTGTTGTCCATCGACGATTATCTCGCTGTCAGAAGATTACCGTTTGCAGATGCGCATCGGAGTCGAATCCCGGACATCGGCGTTTGATGTTCGCGGCGAAAAATTTAAAATCGAAGACCCGATCAGCCTGTATTTCACGGTGAGGCAGTATCCGCTGCCGGGACCGGATTTTAATACGCTGACAGCATACAAGGAACAGTGCCAACTCGCGGAAAATCTTATCTTTGAAAAGGTGATTCCTAATTTCGTTCAACCGTTAAACAATGCAATCGCTCAAAGACGATAGTCAATCAAGGAGGTATGAAGTCAATGGCAATTGAAGCTCCCCTGAGCAGTTACAAAAAGAAGAACATGCTCATTATGATGGCTATTTTATTTGGCATGGGCATCTGGTGCATCTATGACGGATACTTCAATCAAAATTTTATTCAGGAACATCTCAACGAAAACGGTAACGCTCAAGGCTGGTTGGCTTTTAATAAAAAGGCCCCTCCTTTTTTGCTGGCGGGAGGCGTGATTTACGGTGTCATCTTTTTCATGACCAAGGATAAGAAAATCGTTGCTGACGATACTGCCCTGAACACCGGCAAAGAAGCCGTCGCTTATGAGACAATCGAAAAAATTAATAAAACATATTTCGACAGCAAGGGGTATTTTATCATCACCTATACCGACAGCAGCGGTCAAAGCAAGGACATCAAACTCAGTGACCGTACCTTTGATAACCTGCCGGCGGTGCTGGATTATCTTGTCGCCAAAATCAGTTAATGAAACCTGTACAATATTATTAACCTTTCAGCAAGGAATCGAATACAAATGAATTCATGTGTCGTCGGTTTGCAATGGGGAGATGAAGGGAAGGGAAAAGTTGTTGATATTCTGGCGGAAAAAGCCGACATCGTTGTTCGTTACGGGGGCGGAGCCAATGCGGGACATACCGTCATTACCGGGGGCACAAAGTTTGCCCTGCATCTGATGCCGTCCGGGGCGGTACGCGAAAAAACCGCCTGTGTGATTGCCAACGGCGTTGTGGTTGACCCCGGCACCCTCATCGAAGAAATCAACGGTCTAAAGGAGAAAGGCATCAGCATTGAGGGCCGCCTGTTTATCAGTGAAAATGCGCACATGGTGCTGGATTATCACAAGCTGGAAGATAAACTTCGCGAAGCATCTTTGGGCAAAAATAAGATCGGCACGACGGCTCGCGGCATCGGGCCTTGCTATGCGGATAAGATTGGCCGCAGTTATGCGCTGCGGATGGCGGACCTGCGAAATCTTGACCGTTTGAAGGAAAAGCTCCGGAAAATCATCGATTATAAAAATAAGCTGTTCGGTGCATTGTACAACGCTGATCCTATCAATATCGATGAGATTTATGCCCAATGCTGCGAGCACAGCAAAATTTTGAAATCGTTTATTTGTAACACAACACAATACCTGCATGAGGCCATCGACGCGGGCAAACAAATTCTTTTCGAAGGCGCACAGGGAGCGTTGCTCGACCTGGATCACGGCACGTTTCCGTTCGTGACCAGTTCCAATGCCAGCGCATTGGGATTGGGTCCCGGCTGCGGTGTTCCTTCGAAACATGTTGAACGTTTAGTCGGTGTGGTCAAAGCCTATGCCACCCGCGTCGGCGAAGGGCCTTTCCCCAGCGAACAGGACAATGAAATCGGCCAACTCATTCGTGAGCGGGGTCACGAATACGGAACGACCACCGGTCGGCCCAGGCGTTGCGGCTGGTTCGATGCGGTTGCGGTCTCCTATACGGCCCGGCTGGGCGGCATCACGGAAATTGCCATGATGCATTTGGATACGCTGGCGGGGATGAAAGAATTGAATGTCTGCAAGGCGTATCGCATCAACGGCAAGGAAACAACGTTCTTCCCCGGCGATGCGGATGATTTAACAATCGCCGAATGTATCTATGAAACGCTTGATGGCTGGGATGAGGATTTGTCAAAGGTTCAAAATTATGATGACCTGCCGGAGAATACGAAAAATTATATCGCCGCGATTGAAAAAATTGTCGGTGTGCCCGTCGGCATGGTTGGCGTCGGTCCCCAACGCAGCCAGGCGATATTCAGAGATTAAAAATCAAAATTATTGAATTACCTTCGGCGAGACTGTTTAAACAGATTCTTCGGCTTCGCCTCAGAATGACGGTTTTATTTAAATAACGGATTGAGGTATTGAATAGTGGATAGGCGTTCATTTGAGGAAAAACGAATAGAAACCGGTAAACGGCTGGGAATCGACCCGGATTCCATTCCGCGGCATATTGCCGTCATTATGGATGGTAACGGGCGCTGGGCCACCGAGCGAGGATTGCCCCGCTTTTACGGCCATGAACAAGGCGGCAAAGTCGTTGAATCGATGGCGTTGCATTGCGTGGCCTGCGGGATTGAATACCTGACATTGTATTCGTTCAGTATGCAGAATTGGAAACGTCCCAAAGACGAGGTTGATTTCCTGATGTACCTGTATGCTTCCTACCTGGAAAATATTCGTCCGCTGCTGATGAACAACAATGTTCAGTTGAAGCATGTGGGTCGTCGAGACCCCCTGCCGGAAACCGTTCTGGAGGCGATGGATGAAACCATTCGGCTGACCGGCACCAATACCGGGATGGTGCTGGGGCTTGCATTGAATTATGCCTCGCGTACGGAGATCGTGGATGCCGCCAAAGCGTTGGCACAGGAAGTCAAAGACGGAAAGATGAATCCGGAAGATATTGACGAACAAACCTTCAGTAACCACTTGTACACCGCTGGTTGGCATGACCCGGATCTGCTGGTACGGACAAGCGGTGAAATGCGTATCAGCAACTACCTGCTCTGGCAAATCTCTTACGCTGAATTCATCGTTACCGAGCTGTACTGGCCGGACTTGAAACCAGAGCATGTGGACGAAGCGCTGATACAATACGCCGGACGACAGCGCCGTTTTGGTGATGTCAAAGCACAAACACCCACTCAAGGATGAGAATTAAGCTATGCTGAAATATCGTCTGCTTTTTGGAACGATCATGGTCGTTGTTTTTCTTGGGGTGATTCTGCTGGATGGACATCTGGATGGTTCCCTGTCTAAAACGACTTCGGAAAAACCGATTCAGGCTCCCCTTTTTACGATTCTGATTATCATTTTGGCCATTCCAGCCCAGTTTGAAATCGGGAATCTGGTACGGCAAACAGGTGCACATCTTTTTAGAGTTATCACAATTCCCGCATCAATTCTGCTGGGAACAGCCTTTTTCTGGGCACAATTAAATGATGCTCATCGTTTTTTTGTGATGTACCTTTTGTTAGTACCGGCCTTTTCGTTTCTGTCGCTATTTATCGCCCAAGCCCTGAAATTCGGTACAGAAGGCACGATTCGCAATG